>NZ_JASGSR010000044.1:0-62610 GCF_040446015.1 Bradyrhizobium sp. INPA03-11B | reverse complement strand
CTTTTCGCTGATCAGCAGGCTGATCAGTCGCAGCCTGCTGGTTTCGTCGACAGCCTCCGAAAGCAGCTGCCTATAACGCTGATAATCGTAACTCGCTTCTTGTTCGCTCACCGGCACGCCCCGCACACGCGCTCCACTTCAGCGGGTAGTGTTTCGCGAGTCGCCGCTGCCTGCAATCGAATTGCGGCGCCGGTAGCCGCGGCTTGCGCATTTCGCTGTGCCACTGTTGCAGAATTGATCGCACGCAACCGTGCAAACGGTCATGATGCGCGCGTTGCAACCGGGAACCGAAACAAGGATGAGCGAACCCGAAGATGGAGGCAGCCGCCGGGGCGCGCTGATCGGACTGCTGGTGGCCGCGGTCATGCTCGCGGTCGGTCTCTGGCTTGCGCATAACCTGACGGCGGCGAGCAAGATGCAGGACTGTGTGATGTCGGGCCGGTCCAACTGTAATGTGATCGAGCCGGCACGCTGACCCGCCTTGCGGCAGTGCAATATCACTCCCACATCAAACCCAATGACTCGGGCTGAACTGTTTGGTCCCGGTTGTGATTCCGGTCACACGCGGACAGGCGGGCTGCCTCATTTCGTCCCAGATCGGCGGGAACCAAGGCCATGATATCCAAGCTGTGGTCCGGAAAGGGCGCGGCGCTGGCTGCCGCAGGTGCGGCGGGTGCCGTTTTGGTTGCGTATGCGTCCCTCACCCTGGCATCGCCCGAACAGGTGTCGAGCGCGGGGTTGGGCCCCGGATGGCAATGCAGCAGGGTGGCCTTCGTGCTGACCACCTGCACCCGGGCGGATGAGGCCGAGCGCGAGGCCAAGATCGACGGCGAGGTCAAGGCGATCCCGGTGCGGGCCAAGGACGATTGTCCGCCGGAGCCCTAGTTTTCGTTTGCTGACGCCTCGTCGTCACACCAACCGGTGCTCACTTCGCTCGAACGGCTGAGGCGTCGCGCGGCCGTATTTCAAATCATTTCTTGGTGGCGCCACGCGGCTTGATGGAGAGGCCGAGGCGCATCGCCATCTTCTTGATTCGCTCCGGCGAACGGCCGGTCGCCTTCACGACCTCCTCCAGCGTCTTGGAGGAGCGCGCCAATTCCATCAGTCGTCGGTCCTCCTTGAACGACCACCGCGGCTTTCGGGCCATCTTGTTGGTATCCTTGTGCATTGCTGGGCAACAAAGCCGCCAGGCGGGGTCGCCTGACGGCCTTGCCGGTGTGGGCCCGGACCTTGGGGAAATGTCCGGTGGATAAGCAATACTGCTTCCGAATAAGGTCGCAATTGAAACCGGATTTTAACCTAACCCATCAAGGTTACTTGGATAGAGCGTGGCAGGAGGCCTTATGCGCAAGGTCGCCATTTTGAGTGCCGCAGCGTTTTTACTGTCCGGTTGCTGGAACGACCCGGAGGTCACGGGATCGACCAACAGCTGCGCGGCCAATCTTTATAGTCAGTACAATCCCAAGGTCATGGATCAGTGCGTCAACGCCTGCATCAAGTGTGACCATGGCAACGTCACCACCTGCACGACCTCCTGTACGCTGAAGGGCGCGCGGTAACCGAGCCGCGCGTGCATCCGACGCGAACGGACCCTCGTGGCATCACGCCTACGGGCCGCCTTGCGCAGCGCGAGGAAGGCCTTTATCGCGTCTCAGCAGCGGCGCCATTGCCGCGCCGGAAACTGAGAGCGTGGAACAGAGCGCGGTGAGCGGACCTTCCTATGTCGCGGTCGATTGGGGCACCAGCAGCTTCCGGCTCTGGCTGATGAATGCCGGCGGCCAGGTGTTCGGCGAACGTCGCAGCGACGAGGGCATGACGGCGGCTGCCAGGACCGGCTTTGCCTCCGTGCTGCAATCGCATCTGGACGCGCTGGGTGCGCCGGCCAATCTGCCAGTGGTCATTTGCGGCATGGCGGGTGCCCGGCAGGGCTGGGTCGAGGCCGGCTATATCGACACGCCGGCGCATCTCTCCGACGTCCTCAAGGGCGCCGCCGTGGTCAGCGGGCAGGCGCGTGACATTCGTATCCTGCCGGGGATCGCACAGCGCGATGCCGCGGCTCCCGACGTGATGCGCGGCGAGGAAACCCAGTTGCTCGGTGCGCTCGGCCTGGACGTGTCGGGCGAGGCGCTCGTATGCCTGCCGGGAACACATTCCAAATGGGTGCACCTGCGCGGCGGCACAGTCGAACGCTTTGCGACCTTCATGACCGGCGAATTGTTCAGCGCGGTCGCGCGCGACACCATCCTGTCACACGCCATCGCGGGCGCGGATGAGGCTGTCGATGCCGATGCGTTTTGCTCGGCCGTCATGGAGGCGTTCGCCACGCCGGCGTTTTCAGCCAATCTGCTGTTTCGCGTGCGATCGCGGCAATTGCTGTTCGGCGGCAGCGCGCAGGCCGCGCGCGAGACGATCTCGGGCACGTTGATCGGTGCCGAACTGGCGGCCGGCCTTGCGGAGCGGGAGCAGGCAACGCCGGTGACGCTGATCGCGTCGGGCCGCCTGCAACGGCTCTATCAGATCGCGCTGCAACGCCTTTCGATTCCGCTCAACGTCATGGATGCGGAGGAGGCGGTTCGCCGTGGCCTCGCCGGCGCAGCGGCGGCGATCTGGGAGAATTGAGGGATCAACGCATGAGCATTCCGTTTCCGCCGATGAAGCGTCCGCTGGTCGCGATCCTGCGCGGCATCAGGCCGGACGAGACCCTGGGCATCGTCAGTGCGCTCATCGAGGCTGGTATGACCGCGATCGAGATTCCGCTGAACTCGCCCGAGCCGTTCCGTTCGATCGAGATCGCGGTGAAGCGGGCGCCTGCCGATGTCCTGATCGGCGCCGGCACGGTGCTATCAGCCGCTGATGTCGATCGTCTCCACGACGCCGGCGGGCGCCTCATGGTGTCGCCGAACGTCGATGTCGACGTGTTGAAGCGGGCCCGCGATTACGCGATGGTCACGATGCCCGGCGTGTTCTCGCCGACGGAAGCGCTGCTTGCGGCGCGTGCCGGTGCCTCGAGCCTGAAATTCTTTCCAGCGAGCGTGCTCGGTGCCTCGGGCATCTCAGCGATCCGCGCCGTGCTGCCGGCGGATGCGATGATCGCCGCCGTCGGCGGCGTCTCGGACCAGAATTTCGCAGAATATGTGAAGGCCGGCATTCGCGCCTTCGGTCTCGGCAGCAGCCTTTACAAGCCGGGCATGACGGCGGCGGATGTTGCGGTCCGAGCGAAGATGACGATCGAGGCGTATGACAGGGCCGTGCAGGGCGCGAGCTAAGCACGGTCCGTAACTCTTGATCGCGGCCTAATCGTCGCGCCTGCCGCCGTCGATCACCCTGAACAGCGGCGTCGCCTCGCGAGGGTTCTCGAGCAGCTCGTCGACCATGGCGATCGCAGCCGCGACGTATTTCTCGGTCGCGGCGTCCAGCGGCCGCTCGGCTTCGTCCGACAGCGCGAGCTTGGCGCCCTCGAGCAGCTTGCGGGTACGGACGGCGGATTCGTCGCCGGCGGTGAGGGCGGCGCGGGCGATCGATCGCAGCACGAACAGCTCGCCCTCCAACCGCAGCAGGCGGTCGTTCAGCTTGCTCAGCACGGTATTCAGGTTTCGCATGACGTCCTCTCCGGGCGTTGGACCCGTCTTCCATACACGGTCATTCCTGACGAAATTCTTGTGCTGGCCACAGACCATCTGGTTCGTCGAACGGTATCCTTGCCGCCTCATGTCCCGGGCGGCCCGGGCAGGCGCTGTCCGCTGGTGGATCATCGCGGATAGCCCTAGTAGAGTGACCGCGATCCGCCGCCCCCGGGCCGGGGGCGCACCCATTTCATTCAATCACGACGAAGGAACGCATATGAGGATTGCCGTCGAAACCATCGTTGTCGCGCCGATCGCGGATGTCTGGCGCGCCTACACCACACCCGACGACATCAAGCAATGGAATGCGGCTTCCGACGATTGGCACACCACCGCTGCGACCGTGGACCTGCGCGCCGGTGGCGCCTTCTCGTCGCGGATGGAAGCCAAGGACGGCAGCATGGGGTTCGATTTCGCCGGCACTTACACCAAGGTCGAGGCGCCGCGGCTGCTCGAATATTCGTTCGGTGATCGCACCGCGCAGGTTGCATTCACGCCCGAGGCCGGCGGCGTCAAGGTGCAGGTCGGCTTCGACAGCGAGGATACCCATTCGGTCGAGCAGCAGCGCGGCGGCTGGCAGGCGATCCTGGATAATTTCAAGCGCTACGTCGAGGCAAAGCGGGCGTCCTGATCCGGCGACGGGAAGGCGGCGTGATCGACGCACCAGAGGTGCGGGCTGCTATCACGCGTAAGCGGATCGACCAGATGCTCGCGGAATTGAGGGCAGGCGGGACTTGCGTGGGAACGGCGCATCGGCCGAGCAAGCGGGCGAGGTGAGAGTGCTCACGGCGCGATCGCGATGGTGGTCAGGAGCAAATGCGATGCGCTTTGTCTTGGCACTTGGTCTGTTGGTCATGCTGTGCGCGTCCGCGGACGCCGCATCACGGCGTCACCCTCACGCACGGCAACCCGCAACCGTTCGCGCCTCCGCGGATGCGACGCCGCCGGGGCGCTTCGCCGTTCCTGGCTGGAGTGACGAAGCGACCCGCCAATGGCTCGACCGCGCGTCGGAGAATGCCGGCCGCGGCGGATAATCCGATAGCCCGCGGCGCCTTCAATCGTCGCCGTCGTCTTCAGTTCCGCGCGAGCTCGATGCCGACCGGCCGCTATATCGCCGTGGGGCGGCGGTGGCCTTTCTCGTGCTCACGCCTTCGCTCTCGCGTAGTTCCGTCCGTGCGCGCCGCGCGGTGCGCATCGCGCGCTTGATGTTTGCATCGTGCGAGTCCTCGTCGAAGAACAGGACGATCTCGCAGCTTGGACATTGACGCGAGTAACCGTTCTGCAGCCGCTTGGCGCGATCGCGAAAGACGTTCTTGCAGCGTGTGCAACGGATCTGGACGGAATCTTCCATGACGGCCCTGAAGTATCGGCGAGCAGCGCGCGCTCACAATAGCTTTGCGGAGGCAATTTCGGACCAAGAAATCACGAGGCGAAGCGCGCCGCAAACCATCGCGGCAGCCTGCAACGTTGCGAACCGAATGCGTCGGGCAGCGCAAGCGCTGCTGGAACTTTGTTCACGCACGGAGAACTACGGAAGCATTCGTGCGCTGAATGATAAGGAACAAGACGCGACTTCAGAGCAGATCGTGAACATCAAAAAGAAAAGGCCTCAGCGCGTGGGCCACGCCGAGGCCAAGTTGACACTTTGGTCGTGAGGCACCGTCACCAGCGCCTCGATGCTTAGCCTACCTTCGTTTCTCTGCAGCTAAATAGCCCATATGGGCCATGATGCCTGGCACAGAACGTGCAGTGTTGGAGCCGTCAGGATTTTGCATCACCTTCCTGGGGCTAGGAGCAGCGCCGTCCGCCTATATTTCAAGCGGACGGCGCTGTGCATTTGGGCCGCCGGCACGCGGCTCAAGCCGCGATCAGTGATCCATCGGCCGAATCTCCAGGCTCTCGATCTTCACCGGCGGAATTGCGGGATCCTTGTCATCGAGCGGATGCAACGCGATCGTCGCATGCGTGCCGCCGGCGAGAACATTGTCGCCGGCGCCGCTGGCGTGCGCGTAACTGCCGGCGAGATCGTCGAGCCCGAGCCACGGCACCGGCGCCATCACCTTCCAGCTCAACACGACGTCCTGATCGCCGATGAAAACACCAAGGTTGGGAATGGCTGCGACGTAGCGGCGGTCGGGCGCGCTCTCGACGTGCAGCACGCAGTCGAGATTGGTCACCGGGCCCAGGATGAAACCGGTATCGGGGCCGCCGCGGCACGCGAGCGTTCCGGCCTGCACCTGTTGTGCCTCGGCCGTCGTGATGGGCGCGGCGAGAGCTACCACGCCGCACATCGCAAGCAGCACCCAATGACCGGTCGTACGCATGGGGCTGTACAACGCCGATCGATGCGCAATCGCTCCACGATCTCGGCCGCGGCCTTCGCTTGTGGTTAAGAGAGTTTTAGAGCTGGGGTTTTGTTGCCGCCAACGGGTGGGCCTTTGCGGGCGATCCGGCTGAGCTAGCGGACACATCCGCCAGTTAAGGGGCAGCCGATCACCCCGCCGCAAACATGCGCCGGCGACGACCACGTTGCTCAGTCTGAAAAAAAACTACGCCGCCGGGCTCGAAATGGATTGTCCCGGCGGCGCCCTGTTTCAATCTGGGCCCGCAATCCCAGTCATGGTCTGTCTGCAAGAGCGGCGCCAAGGTTCGAATGCCCCGGAGTCTTACGGGGATTTAGCGTCTGGCGACCGTCTGGTGCTGGTCGCTGACATTCTTGTGCCCGGGCGGAGGTCCGATGGTGGCCCAGACCACCGCGGCAATCACCATCGCCGTGACGATGGCGCCGGCCAAGGGCTGATCGTTGTCCATGCTCCGCGCCCGTTCAGCTATGGTGCTCGAGCTTCCGCATCTCGTGCAGGCGAGCCAGGCAAAAATCCCGATACAATTCGTTGATGAAATCCCACATGACCGAATCCCCTTTGGTCCAATAATGGGACGCTACGCCGGGTTTGTTTCCGGCCGGCTTCGTGGCTTTCGGAAAATGGCTTCATAGCGAGCCGATACGGGCAGGACCCGAACGTATGAGCTCCTTGCCCCAGCCGCGGCCTGGCGCCTCCCGCTGCGGACGCGACCCTCAAACGCTCGCCGGCTCTCGCAACGGTGCGGCTGTGGTTGTCTCGCTCGCCGTGCGATGGCGGTAACTCATCAAGATGACCGCGATCACGGTCGCGCACATGAGCGGGCCGACCGGCCACAACACCAGCGGGAATACGTATCCCAGCAGGAACACGATGCCGACACCGATCCGGAAGACACGACGATTGGAGCGCGGCGCGATCCGCTCGTCCGTGCCCGCATTCATGAGAAAGACCAGCGCGATCGCCAGGATCGGCATATCGTAGATGGCGAAATAAGGAGAAACGAGTGGCGTTGCCGCCAGCAGACTCGCGGCCTGCACCGAAAAGCTGACCTGGCGACGCCAGATGATCAGCACCCAAATCGCGCAGGCCGCCGCGATTGCGACGTGCAACGACATCGCCGGTCCGTAGTCCAGGCCGGCAAACCGAAACAGGCCATAGTTGCTTTGCAATTTGTACCATGGCAGTGCGCCGCTGAGGTGAAACTGCGTCGCCGCGTAAGTTGCCGCTTCACGAAATCCCTTGAAAGTATCCCAGCCGAAGATGATCCCCGTGAGCAGGATCAGGGTAGGCGCCACGAGGCTGGCCGTGACGACGACACGCCAGCGCTTGGTCGCGATCAGCACGAAAGGAAGCAGAACGCCGTATTGAGGCTTGAAGATGAGCAGCGCGAGCAGGAAGCCGCTCAGCAGCGGGCGCCTGTCCAACGTCAACAGGATGCCACCGAGCAGCGATGCCGCGAGCAGCGCACTTTGGCCGGCAATAAAATCAAAGAAGACCGGCGGCGCGGCGAGCGCAAGCAGCATTGCGGCGGAACGTGGCCGGATCGCATGAACGACGAGCAGCCAGCATAGCAGCTTTGCCGCGCTCCAAACCCAGAACGCGATCCAAAACGGCAGGAGCGCCAGCGGTGCCAGAACCAGGAAAAATACCGGCGGATAGAAAAACGGAACCGGCATCTGATCGTAGGGATACGCGGCGTGAATGATCGGCTGCATCCGGATGAGCAATTGATGCAGTTGCTGCCAGTCGTAGGCGGCCGCCGCGTGGCCCTCGAGCGCCATCGTGCCCGCGCCCCAGAAACACGAAAAGTCGATCCCGGGATGGCTGCCGCCACTGACAAATATCAGCACTACGGCAAGGATCGTGAGGCACAACAGGACAGCGCAGGCAACCGCCTGCGCTGGGTCGTCTCCCGCAGCAGCATCCCAGCTCAGCATCTTTTTCAACGAACCAGTCATGATCAAGATTGCTTCTGAAAAATAGAACTGTTCGCGCGGACTGGAAGAAATCGGTGTCGCCGTCCGGCAATGTTCAAAAATATTCAAACGTCACGCCAAGGTTTATCCCAGCAATCTGCGATGCAGCAACGAGGTATTGTTCTTAACCTAACCGGCCGAGGCCAGCTGCCCTGGTCCTGTCCCGGTCGTGATTTTACGGGACTGCGGTGTTGATTACGCGTTCTGACCGTCCCAAGAAAAGACGCCGCCGGTCTCACAAATACACGCCCGGCGGCGGTTTCTTCCTGAACCGGGACACTGAAATCCCCGGCCTTGGAGAAGCAGCAATGGCAATGCCAAGCTACTCTGGCGAGGTGATCCGTTTGAGCCATTGACGAGGATACGCAGGCGGGTCTGAATTCCCCGATGCGAGGTGTCGAAGTCCCCCAAACCCCGACGCCTCCATGCCCCACGGCCCCGGTACTCCAAGACTGGGGCCGTGCCCATTCCTGGGCCGCTCAATTTGGCTTCTTTCGAGCGAGCAGCAGGACTGCCACGGCAACCAGCGCGGCAATGCCGAGAGGGCCGGTTGCGTGGCCTTCGAGGATGCAGCTGAGTTTCAGGGAAAGCGAATTGGCTTCGGTGAGCATGGTGGCCTCCGTTGAAGAGGCCTCCCATTGGTGGCACGTCCCGAATTCCAGCAACGCACCATCAACGAGGAACGTTGCGCCAACCTTCTATCCCGGATCACCGAAGCTGTTGACCTTGGCGATGAGTGCGACCGCGGCGACGACTAGGATAACGAGCGGCAAGAGTAGAAAGCTATTGCAGTACAAGCTCGTGACTCACGTTATCCTGTGACCAAGACCTGAACCTATTCAAAAAGGACTGTCCAAGCAGCAAAGGGGCATTCGCGCGTGCGATGCTCGCACGAACATTGGTCACCGTTCGATCTCCAACCGTCAAAGATCTGATGATAAACGTCCTTGATGAGACAATTGAACCATCAGCAAGGCGATGGTTCGCCGATCCAGTAAAGTCGCTTTCGTTGATCGTGCCGGTACTCATCAAGGTGCGAGCAACATCGGCGGGGATCGAAACGTCAGAGGCGCCGCTGTCAACAACGAAGTTCAACTTTAGAGTATCGTTTATGAGAACGGGCACGTGAAAGGTCCCGTTGCCTGAAACCATCCTCACGCGCACCTCGCCTACAGATTGTTCGGTCGTTATCGGAGATGCCGCGGGCCGAACCATGCTGAGACGGGCCAATGCTGCTTGGGCAAAACCATTTCCGTGATCTGCGGCCAACCTGTACAGACGGACGGCTTCGCGCTCATCTTTTACTAACCCGCCGTCGCCACGCTCGTATGCAGCTGCGAGATTTGCCTGACCTTGAGCGTTACCACCCTCTGCAGACATTTTGAAAAACCGTACAGCCTCCACGACATCTTTGGGCAGTCCTCCGAGCCCGCGCAAATAGGCAAGTCCTAGATTCGCCTGCGCCAGCGCATTCCTGTGTTCTGCTGAGAGCTTATAAAGCCGTACTGCTTCGGTCTCGTCCCTAGTTAAGCCACCAGAGCCGCGCAAATAGGCCGCGCCCAAGTTATTTTGCGCCTGATCGTTGCCTTGATCAGCTGACAGCTTGTAGAGACGCACAGCTTCACGATCGTCTCTTGCTAGCCCGCCCTCTCCGCGCTCATAGGCAAATCCGAGGTTCAGCTGGCCGACAGCGTTACCTTGATCAGCCGAAAGCTTAAAAAGTCGTACAGCTTCACGCTCGTTTTTTGATAACCCTGCGCGACCTCGCGCATAGGCGAGTCCTAGATAGGCCTGTCCGAGAGCATTACCTTGGTCGGCCGATAATCTGTAGAGTCGGCCTGCTTCACGTTCATCTTTTGTGACTCCGCCGCGTCCCTCGAGATAAAAGAGCCCGAGATAGACTTGCGCGAAGGCGTTACCGCGCTCTGCTGCTGTTCTGTATAGACGGACGGCCTCGTACTCATCTTTGGCTAAGCCGCCACGTCCCGTTTGATAGAATTTGCCGAGATTATATTGCCCCGGCGGGAAGCCCTGATCTGCGGAAAGCCTGAAAAGACGAGCGGCTTCAACATCATTTTGGGGAAGCCCGCCACGCCCCCCTAGATAAAGAACTCCGAGGTCGTTTTGACCTTGCGCATTCCCGCGGTCTGCAGCGATTTTCGACAGGCGGGCCGCTTCGGCGTCATCCCTCGGGATGTCGTCTTCTCCAATCAGATAAAGCGACGCCAGGTTGGCCGTAGCTTGAACGCTGCCACCCTCGGACGCCTTCAAGTATTGCCGCCGGGCCGCATCAGCGTTCTTTGCGGCCTGATATGCCCGACCAAGCTGCATGGCGATCCGGGGATTGTTTGGGGCCACCTTCGCTGCGCGTTCGCATGCATCGATCGCGACCTCTGCGACGATCTTTTCAAAACTGACGCCGGCAACTCTCGCTGGTCGCGTGCTATCAAATGGATGAGCCGCAACTTGATCGCAGGCTGCTAGAAGTTCAACGACTGGCTTCTCGGCGGCGGAAATAGAGGACCCACTAAATCCAATCAAGAGTCCGACGGAGATATAAACGAGCCTCACCGTACTCCCCCTGTGAGACGTGCTGAAAGTGTTTCGCTACAATTGGACCCAAGCCTATTCGTCCGGCCCGCTCCTGCCAATGCCGGATGCTCAGGAAGATGTGCGGTGCCAGGGAGAAAACTCTCGGTTGATCAAGAGTTCCCGCTGGGTGGACACGCTCGCGCCCGCCAAAGTATCCCTTCGCCCGCGGAGGCATGACGCGCGGCTAGGGGAGGGCGCCCTCTGGGGCCTGAACACAGCTGCCGAGATGTCCTTGCTGGTCGCCGCCTAGCCGAACGCCAATCCGCGCTCGCCTGATGTCACGCGGACAGCAAACGTTCAGGCAGCCGCGGCGCCACGCCTTGCAGACTATGGCGCGACTGCACATCAACTGATGTCTTGGTTTGGATGGCGCACGCTGAGCGAGGCTGAGCGCTACACCGAAGAAGCAAACCGGAAGCGTCTGGCGGCTGAGGCCGGCAAGCTCATAACCGGAACAGGAATTGGCAAACTGCAAATCCAGTTTGCCAAAAACAGACGTAAGCCACTGAAATCTAAAAGGTCGAAATCATGAGTGGCGATCCCGGCAGGATTCGAACCTGCAACCCGCGGAGTAGAAATCCGCTACTCCATACAGTTGAGCTACGGGACCGTGGCCGCCTTGTAGCACCGCCATTGCGGCGTCCGGATCTTTCATCAACTTGCGCACGGCCGCTTCGGCCTCCGCCTGAAGTCCGCTACTTCCGCCGCTGAGGAGCAGCACCGCGAGAAGAGAAACCGCCGCTACGACGATCATGATGTAAAATCTAGCATCAAAAGAGGGCGCGCTCTGGTTGCTGCTTTCGGTCGGCTGCATGGGGAAATTAGTATCGCTCATACAAAATACCCCAATCAAAGGGGTATCGTATCGCAACCTATGCGGGCAGGAAAGCAGGCCGAGTAGACCTAGCGTCCCCGTGATTTTACGGTGGAGAACGCGGACGCTGGCGTGGCCGTTATCCCTCGATAATGAGGCGACCCAGGAACGCATTGCAGGCCCGTTCGGCTTCAGCGAACGTGCTGAAGGGCGATCCGGACACTAGAGCCGCCGGCATATTCAAAAAGTCGGGGCGATACGACGCAACAAAGCCCGGCTCTCCATGCAGCCCAGGTCCACTTCGGCTCTCGTTGCTGATAACGAATGAATAGTCGTCGCTGCTTGCAATCCATATCTCCAGATCGCCATTCTCGACGCGGCTGAAGTGCAGGGCCATTTCACCCTCCACATCACATCGGTAGTCATGACCACCACCTACCTAGATCAGCGAGAGTCGAGCTCGCCGCTAGGATCGTCGTGGTTCATCTTAGCGGGCGGCCGGCTTCGCTGCTAATAGCAAGCATATGCATTCTGGCTGGCGGTTGCGATGCAGTAGCCATAACTCGCTCGGTACGGGTAGCCGTAGCCATAGGGGTAACCGTAGTCGTAACCGTATCCGTACACGGGGTAGCCGTATCCGTAAGGGTAAGCGTAGGCGCCGGCCAAGCCGAGCCCTATCCCAAGTCCAAGAGCGGCGGCTCCAAATCCGCCTCCGCGCCAACCGCCACCACGCCAGCCGCCACCACCAAATCCGCCGTGGAAGCCGCCGCCATGAAAGCCACCGCCACCGAAGCCGCCACGCGCAGAAGCAGTGGTCGGCGCAAACGCCACGGTCATAACCGCGATGAATATGATTAGGGCTTTCCCAGACATCGGACTCTCCCAGCTTTAGCAAGTCGCCCGATCTGGAAAACGCCTCACGTCCGTTTTGGTTGCTGACTACCGGCCTCCGATCTCGACCAACCGCGTGACGGGGCCAACGAAATTTCGCGATATCCCAACTAGTGGATCGTCGCTAATAGGTCAGCGCCAGCAGCCGCTGCACGATCGCGCCGAGACACACTAGCACTACCAGCAGCTTCAGGAGCTGTGCCAGGCGACCATCCGGCGCGAACCTATCTATCACCCAAAAGCAGATCGCCCCCACAACCACGATGATCAGAATGCCGATTAAGAGTGGAATGATCGCCATTGTGCAGGTCCCTTTCGCGCTATTTCGATCGGCTCATTTCCGGTTGCGGTCGCGTCGCACCCTCTGAAATTCCTCGGGCCCCTTTACGAGTTGGCGCTTGCGGCTGGCCAGCTCATCTGGGTTGGCCGCCTTGTCGGCCATTTTGTCGATTGCTTCGCTGGCCATCTCGCGAGCGTGCTGGCGTTGGCTTTCAGTTTTGGGGCGTACTTTGGTTGATAGGGTCAACGCGAGGAGTCGACGGATGGCCTCGGGTCGTGATGGCTTGTCCTCCTGCTTCGCGATCCAGCCATCAATGGCGGCCAATTCGGCTGGCGGCAAGCGAAGCCCAATCTGCGGAGCTCCTTTGCCTTCGCTGCCCTCATAAAGCACGGGCCTGCCGCGCTTCTTTTTACTGCTACCAGTTATTGTTGACTTCGCCATAGATAACTGATACCAGAATATGCAAGCCGGGGCAAGGCGCGCCGAAGGCGAGCGACTTTACGAAGAAGCAAAGCAGGGACGAATGACGCTTACGCACGACGAGCGGTGGGAAATCGTCTGGGCCATGCCGGAGTGGAAAGAGCATGACCGGCTCGTCGAGCTGAGTAACGAGCATTTCGACCGCATGTTCGGTTTGATCGACGCGATGTGGGCGATTCCGGCACGGACGGAGGCCGGCAGAAAGTCGAAGGTGCTGGTGCTACTCGCCTGCGTACTGGACCTGCGGGGCCATGATGACGAGCTCGATTATCGGGACCTCTTGGGCCGTCGGCTGCTAATCGAATTCGTCGGCGGTGAGGCTGCAGCGTCATTGCGAGAATCGTTCGCCGCTTGACAGGCGGGGGATCTTGCCCGCTGCGGCTGGCGGTCCCAAGAAAAGACGCCGCCGGTCTCAAAAATACACGCCCGGCGGCGTTTCCTTCCTGAGCCGGTACACTGAAATCCCCAGCGGCAGATGTGCTGCACGGTCTATGCCGCGGGCCGGAGTAACCCTTAAGAGCGTCGCGTTGCCGCTAACTACCCGGGAACAGGTGGGCATCCTCGGACGTCATCTTGGTTGGCTTCCGTTGTCACACCTGCCCCCCGACTGCGGGAGTCGGAATGGCGGCCTCGGCGTGCCCACACACCGGGGCCGTTGCTTTGCGATTTTCGCTAGGGGCGAGCAGAACAAACGCGGAAGTGCCGTGTACGATCCGTGTACTACCCACTCAGCGGGACCAAGCGGGAAAGCCTGAAATTAAGGGGGTTTCGTCAACGCGCGATGATACGTGATATTTTGGAGAGCAGAACACGCATCGCATTGAGATAGCTGGCGATCCCGGCAGGATTCGAACCTGCAACCCGCGGAGTAGAAATCCGCTACTCTATCCAGTTGAGCTACGGGACCGTGGCCGCCTTGTAGCACCGCCATTATGAAAAATCCGCCTTTCCGCCAAGTCCGTCCGAACCGATTTCTGGGGGCGAACGACAAAGGCGAGCAGGGGTCTCGCCCTGCGTTGACCTGACCAGTCCTCCGGGCCGGCTTGACACTGCCGCCGGGGCTTGTCGAAGGATGTCGGCAATGCGATCTGCGACGTTTTCGTCCGTTCATGTCCGCGCCTTCACTCCGTCACCTTTTCGCGCATTTTTAGCCCCAACGCGGCGCTCGACCGCGGGGCGTTCAGGAGCTCCATCATGATCGGATTGGTTCGTGCCGCCGCACTTTGCGCCGCGCTGGCGCTCGGCATGGTCAGCGCCCAGGCTGCGGACAAGGCCTTCAAGCGCGACGATCTCGCCGATTCCGCGATCAAGCTGGAGGCCCAGATCAAGAGCGAGGCGGGCGCCGTCAACAAGTCGGCGGCGACCTTGCGCACCGATGCCGACGCCGCCTTCAAGCGCAACGATTTCCGCGGCGGGCTCACGATCCTCGGCCAGATCGCGGCGACCGCGCCCGAGGACGGCGCCAACTGGCTGCGGCTCGCCAAGACCGTCTTCCAGATCCGGTCGGCGAGCTCCAGCGAACAGACGTTCCTGATGGAACGCGCCTCCACCGCCGCCTACATCGCCTATCAGCGCGCCGGGAACGCTGCGGAGGAGGCCGACTCGCTGGCCGTGCTCGGCAGGGCGCTCGCCGAGCGCAAGCTGTGGCGGCCGGCACTCGACGCGCTGCGGCTGTCGCTCGACCTGCGCGAGGTGGCCGATGTCAGAGGCCAGTATGAGAAGATGCGCGACGAGCACGGCTTCCGGCTGCTCGATTATACCGTCGATTCGGATGCGGCCTCGCCGCGAGCCTGCTTCCAGTTCTCGGAGGAACTGGCCAAGCGCGTCGACTTCGCGCCGTACCTGGCACTGGCCGGCACCGACAAGCCGGCCTTGTCGGCGGAAGCCCAGCAGCTCTGCGTCGACGGGCTGAAGCACGGCGAACGCTACAACATCAATCTGCGCGCCGGTCTGCCGTCGACCGTCAAGGAGACCCTGTCGAAATCGGCCGAGTTCAACATCTATGTCCGCGATCGCAAGCCGTTCGTGCGGTTCACGGGGCGGGCCTATGTGCTGCCGCGAACCGGCCAGCGCGGTATCCCGGTGGTCAGCGTCAACACGCCGGCAGTCACAGTCGACGTATTCCGGATCGGCGACCGCAATCTGATCAACACCGTGATCGACAGCGACTTCCAGAGCACGCTGAGCCGCTACCAGCTCTCTGATCTCGGCGGCCAGCGCGGCGTCAAGGTGTGGTCCGGTGAGCTTGCGACCGCGACCACGCTGAACCAGGACGTGGTCACGGCATTTCCGGTCGACCAGGCGCTCGGCGACCTGCAGCCGGGCGTCTATGTGATGACCGCCGCGGCCAAGGGGCCGGGCACCGACGACGACGGCACGCTGGCGACACAATGGTTCATCGTCTCGGACATGGGCCTGTCGGCCTTCTCCGGCAATGACGGTATCCATGTCTTCGTCAACTCGCTGGCCTCGACCGAACCGGTCGCCAATGCCGAAGTGAAGCTGGTCGCCCGCAACAACGAGATCCTGGCCACCCGCAAGACCGATGCCGCCGGCCACGTGCTGTTCGAGCAGGGGCTGGCACGCGGCGAGGGCGGGCTGTCGCCGGCAATGCTTACGGTGATGGGTGAAAAGTCGGACTATGCCTTCCTGAGCCTCAAGACCAATGCCTTCGACCTCACCGATCGCGGCGTCGCCGGCCGCGCCATCCCGGCCGGTGCGGATGCCTTCGTCTATGCCGAGCGCGGCGTCTACCGCTCCAACGAGACCGTTTACCTGACCGCGCTGCTGCGCGACGGTCAGGGCAATGCCCTGACCGGGACCCCGCTGACCATGGTGAT
Organism: Bradyrhizobium sp. INPA03-11B; assembly: GCF_040446015.1. Classification (NCBI taxonomy): domain Bacteria; kingdom Pseudomonadati; phylum Pseudomonadota; class Alphaproteobacteria; order Hyphomicrobiales; family Nitrobacteraceae; genus Bradyrhizobium; species Bradyrhizobium sp. INPA03-11B. The sequence continues at coordinate 46,751 of NZ_JASGSR010000044.1, read as the reverse complement.
CGAGCGGCCGGACGGCGTCGAATTCCGCCGCGCCGTGCTGCCCGACCAGGGCGCCGGCGGCCGGATGCTGGCAGTCGCGCTGAACTCCGCCGTGCCGACGGGCACCTGGCGGGCCCGCGTCTTCACCGACCCCAAGGGCGCGTCGGTCGGCGAGACCACCTTCATGGTCGAGGATTACATCCCTGAACGGATCGAATTCGATCTGACCAGCAAGGAGAAGGTCATCAAAGCTGAAGTTCCAGTGGAACTTCAGGTCTCGGGCCATTTCCTCTATGGCGCGCCGGCCTCGGGCCTCCACCTCGAGGGCGACATGCTGGTCGCGCCGGCGGCGAACGGCCGGCCCGGCTATGCCGGCTACCAGTTCGGCGTCGACGACGAGCAGACCGCGAGCAATGAGCGAACCCCGATCGAGGATCTGCCGGAGGCCGATGCCAATGGCGCCGCCAGCTTCCCGGTCAAGCTAGAGAAGGTGCCGGCCTCGACCCGGCCGCAGGAGGCCCAGATCTTCATCCGCATGGCGGAGACGGGCGGCCGCTCGGTCGAGCGCAAGATCGTGCTGCCGGTGGCCCCTGGCGCCTCGCTGATCGGCGTAAAGCCGCTGTTCGGCGACAAGAGCGTGGCCGAGGGCGATAAGGCCGAGTTCGACGTCGTGTTCGTCGCGCCTGACGGCAAGCAGCTGCCGCGCAACGGACTGCGCTACGAGCTGCTGAAGCTGGAATCGCGTTATCAATGGTACCGGCAGAATTCGTCGTGGAACTATGAGCCGGTCAAGTCGACCCGCCGCGTGTCCGATGGCGACGTGAACCTTGCGGCCGACAAGCCGATGCGCCTGAGCTTCCAGCCGCAGCCCGGCCGTTACCGGCTCGACGTGAAATCGACCGACGCCGACGGTCCGGTGACCTCGGTGCAGTTCGACGTCGGCTGGTATTCCGACGGCAGCGCCGACACGCCGGATCTGCTGGAGACCTCGATCGACAAGCCAGAATATGCCCCGGGCGACACCATGACGGTATCGGTCAACGCCCGCACCGCCGGCAAGCTCACGGTCTATGTGCTCGGTGACCGCCTGCTGACGACCCAGAGCGTCGACGTCAAGGAAGGTACCCAGCAGGTCAAGCTGCAGGTCGGCAAGGACTGGGGCACCGGCGGCTATGTGATGACGACGCTGCGCCGTCCGCTCGATGCCGCCGCCGGGCGCATGCCGGGCCGCGCGATCGGGCTGAAATGGTTCGGCATCGACAAGAAGACACGCACGCTTGCCGTCGAGTTGTCGCCGCCTGCCTTGGTGCGGCCCGGCTCGACGCTGAAGATCCCGGTCAAGCTCGGCGGGCTCAATCCCGGCGAGGACGCCAAGGTGGTGCTGGCCGCGGTCGATGTCGGCATTCTCAATTTGACCAACTACAAGCCGCCGGCGCCGGACGACTACTATCTCGGCCAGCGCCGCCTAACCGCCGAGATCCGCGACCTCTACGGCCAGCTGATCGATGGCATGCAGGGCACCCGCGGCCAGATCCGCAGCGGTGGCGACGCCGCCGGCGCCGAGCTGCAGGGCTCGCCGCCGACGCAGAAGCCGCTCGCGCTCTATTCCGGCATCGTCACGGTTGGCCCCGACGGCACCGCCGAGGTGAGTTTTGACATCCCCGAATTCGCCGGCACCGCGCGGGTGATGGCGGTGGCGTGGAGCGCCACCAAGCTCGGCCGCGCCAATGTCAACGTGACTGTGCGTGACCCCGTGGTGGTGACCGCGACCTTGCCGCGCTTCCTGCTGACCGGTGACAAGGGCACCATCAGCATGGATATCGACAATGTCGAAGGCGCCGCCGGCGATTATGCCGTCAGCGTCAAGGCGAGCGGCCCGATCAAGGCCTCGGGCAATCCGACCACGACGGTGAAGCTCGCCGCCAAGCAGCGCTCATCGTTGTCGCTCGGCCTCGAGGCCGGCGGTGCCGGCCGCGCCGATTTCGACGTCGACATCTCCGGGCCGAACGGGCTGACGCTGGCGCGGCACTATGCGCTCGACGTCAAGCCGGCGACGCAAGTGCTGGCGCGCCGCTCGATCCGCACGCTGGCGAAGGGCGAGAGCCTGACGCTGACGTCGGACATGTTCTCCGACCTCGTGCCGGGCACCGGCAGCGTCTCGATCTCGGCGAGCCTGTCGACTGCGCTCGATGCGGCGAGCATCCTGAAGGCGCTCGACCGCTACCCCTATGGCTGCTCCGAGCAGATCACGAGCCGCGCGCTGCCGCTGCTCTATGTCAACGATCTTGCCGCCGGCGCCCATCTTGCGATGGATACTGCGGTCGACCAGCGCATCCGCGATGCGATCGAGCGGCTGCTGGCTCGACAAGGGTCCAATGGTTCGTTCGGCCTGTGGTCGGCGGGCGGCGACGACGCCTGGCTCGACGCCTATGTCACGGACTTCCTGACCCGGGCCCGCGAAAAGGGCTTTGCGGTGCCGGACGTGCTGTTCAAGAGCGCGCTCGACCGCGTCAGGAACTCGGTGGTCAATGCCAACGAGCCGGAGAAGGACGGCGGCCGCGACCTGACCTACGGCCTCTACGTGCTCGCGCGCAACGGCGCCGCGCCGATCGGTGATCTGCGCTATCTCGCCGACACCAAGCTGAACAATTTGGCGACGCCGATCTCCAAAGCGCAGCTCGCCGCGGCGCTGGCGCTGGTCGGCGACAAGGCGCGGGCCGAGCGGGTCTATGGCGCCGCGCTTGACGCGCTGAACCCCAAACCGGTGATCGAGTTCGGCCGCGTCGATTACGGCTCGGCGCTGCGTGATGCCGCAGCGCTGGTCTCGCTCGCGGGCGAGGGCAATGCGCCGCGCACCACGCTGACGCAAGCCGTGCTGCGGGTCGAAGCGGCGCGGGGACTGTCGCCCTACACCTCGACGCAGGAGAATGCGTGGATGGTGCTGGCGGCGCGCGCGCTTGCCAAGGAGACGTTGGCGCTCGACATCAACGGACAGCCGGTCAAGACCGCGGTCTATCGCAGCTACAAGGCCGAGGAGATGACGGGCCAGCCGCTCAGGATCACCAACACCGGCGATGCACCGGTGCAGGCGGTGATCTCGGTGTCGGGCTCGCCGGTGACGCCGGAACCCGCGGCCTCCAACGGCTTCAAGATCGAGCGCAGCTATTTCACGCTCGACGGCAAGCCGGCCGACGTCATCAAGGCGAAACAGAACGACCGCTTCGCGGTTGTCCTGAAGGTAACCGAAGCCAAACCGGAGTTCGGGCACATCATGGTGGCGGACTACCTGCCGGCCGGGCTCGAGATCGACAACCCGAACCTGGTGTCGTCGGGCGATTCCGGCACGCTCGAATGGATCGAGGATGGTGTCGAGCCCAAGAACACCGAGTTCCGCGATGACCGCTTCACCGCGGCGATCGACCGCAGCGCCAACGACAAGTCGGTGTTCACGGTTGCCTATGTCGTGCGCGCGGTGTCGCCGGGCAAATACGTGCTGCCGCAGGCCTATGTCGAGGACATGTACAACCCCTCGCGCTACGGCCGCAGCGGCACCGGTGCGGTTGAGGTGAAGCCGGCGAAATGAGTGCAACGTTGAAGGTAGCCCTCGAACGCGGATCGCGCTGGCCCCGGATCAAGTCCGTCCTGGCGATCGGCGCCGTCGCGACGCTGGTCGCAGCCGGCGCGTTAGCCGGCTGGGTCGTCTCACTCGGTCCGCTGCCGCTCACGCAGGCGCAGCAGGTCTCGACCACGGTTGTCGACCGGAATGGAAAACTGTTGCGCGCCTATGCGATGGCGGATGGGCGCTGGCGGCTGCCGGTCGAGGCGAAGAGGTCGGTCGATCCCGGCTATCTGAAGCTCCTGTTCGCCTATGAGGACAAGCGCTTCTACGAGCATCACGGCATCGATCCGCTGGCGCTGTCGCGCGCTGCGTTCCAGCTGCTCACAAGCGGCCATATCGTCTCGGGCGGTTCGACCATCACGATGCAGCTGGCGCGGCTGATCGAGCCGCGGCACCAGCGCTCGGTCTACGCCAAGCTGCGGCAGATGGTACGCGCGGTCGAGCTGGAGCGGCAGCTCTCGAAGGACCAGATCCTCGATCTCTACCTTGCGCTGGCGCCGTTCGGCGGCAATCTCGAGGGCGTGCGCGCCGCCTCGATCGCCTATTTCGGCAAGGAGCCGAAGCGGCTCTCGCTCGCCGAGGCGGCTTTGCTGGTGGCGCTGCCGCAATCGCCGGAGCGGCGTCGGCTCGATCGTTATCCGGAAGCCGCCCATGCCGCGCGCGATCGTGTGCTCGACCGCATGGTCGAAGACGGCGTGGTCTCGAAAGAGGATGCCGCGCAGGCCACGGCGACGGCGGTGCCGAAGCTGCGCAAGCAGATCCCGATCCTCGCACCGCATTCGTCCGATCAGGCGATCGCGACGATGAAGGATGCGCCCGTCATCAAGCTGACGCTGGACGCGACGCTGCAGCGGAACCTGGAGGCACTGGCGCGCGATCGCGCCATCGCGCAGGGGCCTGACGTCTCGGTTGCGATCGTCGTGGTCGACAATGCGACGGGCGACGTGCTCGCGCGCGTCGGTTCGGCGGATTATTTCGACGAGCGGCGGGCCGGGCAGGTCGACATGACGCGCGCGGTGCGTTCGCCGGGCTCGACGCTGAAGCCGTTCATCTATGGCCTCGCCTTCGAGGATGGCTTTGTTCACCCCGACAGCCTGATCGAGGATCGGCCGATCCGCTTCGGCACCTACGCGCCGGAAAACTTCGACATGACGTTCCAGGGCACGGTACCGATCCGCAAGGCGCTGCAATTGTCGCTGAACGTGCCGGCGATCGCACTGCTCGACCGGGTCGGCGCGAGCCGGCTGTCGTCGCGGCTGAAGCAGGCCGGCACCAGTCTCGTGCTGCCGAAGGACGAGGCGCCGGGCCTTGCGATGGGTCTCGGCGGTGTCGGCATCACGCTGCAGGATCTCGCCCAGCTCTATTCCGGCCTGGCGCGGCTCGGCGCCACCAGGCCGCTGCGCGAGATCATGCGGGAGAATGATAGCCGCGACACGATGCGGCTGATGGATCAGGCCGCGGCCTGGCAGGTCGGCAACGTCCTGCTCGGCACGCCGCCGCCGGAGAACGGCGTGCATAACCGGATCGCGTTCAAGACCGGCACCAGCTACGGCTATCGCGATGCCTGGTCAGTCGGCTTCGACGGCCGTATCACGATCGGGGTCTGGGTCGGCCGCCCAGACGGCGCGCCGGTGCCGGGTCTGGTCGGCCGCACGGCGGCGGCGCCGATCCTGTTCGACGCCTTTGCGCGCACCGGGAAAATCCCGGCGGCGTTGCCGAAACCGCCACGGGGCGTGCTGGTCGCCTCCAACGCGAAATTACCGCCGCCGCTGCGCCGGTTCCGGCCGCTCGGCGAACTGGTCCGCAGCGGCAACGACCAGGCACCGCATATCCAGTTTCCGCTGAACGGCTCACGCATCGACGTCGATCAATCCGAGGGCGGCCGCAATGCGCCGCTGCCGGTCAAGGTTGCCGGCGGCGTGCTGCCGCTGACGGTCCTCGTCAATGGTGTCTCAGCCGGGGACATCGACAGCCGGCGCCAGCGCCTGATCGACCCGCCCGGTCCGGGGTTCGCGCGGCTCACGGTCATCGATGCCACGGGTGCCGCGGATACCGTTGTGATCCGCGTGCAATGATCGCGCAGGAAAGCGGACCGGCACGGTTGGAAAGCGGAACAGCACGGTTGTTTGCGGTGCGGTTTCATCGTATGCGAAACCCATGGTGGACGGCCTCCAACCCCGGCGCTTCGGAGCAGGGCAACAGTTTGTAAAACCTGCGCATTCGAGCCGCAGGCTGTTCATGGCGTTCGAGTTCGCAACGGCCAGCCAATGGCGTTCGATCCTGTTCCTGACGCTGACCTGCCTGGTGCTGTTCCTTCCGGGCTTCTTCACCATCCCGCCGGTCGACCGCGACGAGGTGCGCTTTGCCCAGGCCACCAAGCAGATGGTCGAGAGCGGCGATTTCGTCGATATCCGCTTCCAGGACGACGTCCGCTACAAGAAGCCGGTCGGCATCTACTGGATGCAGGCGGCGGCGCTGAAGACGATCTCCACGCTCGGGGTACCGCGTGCCCAGGTCCGCATCTGGGTCTACCGCCTGCCGTCCCTGATTGGCGCCATCGGCGCCGTTTTGCTGACCTATTGGACGGCGCTCGCGTTCGTGACACGACAGGGGGCGGTGCTGGCCGCCCTGATGATGGCAAGCTGCGTGCTGCTTGGGGTCGAAGCGCGGCTCGCCAAGACCGACGCCATGCTGCTGCTGACGGTCACCGCGGCGATGGGCGCGATGGCGCGCGTATACCTATCCTGGCAACGCGGCGAGGATCCGGCGCATCCATCATGGGGCCCGCCCGCGGTCTTCTGGACCGCGCTGGCGGTCGGCATCCTGCTCAAGGGGCCGCTGATCCTGATGTTCGTCGGCCTTGCGATGGCCGCGCTCGCCATACTCGATCGCTCGGCGGCGTGGTTGTGGCGGATGCGTCCGGTCTGGGGCCTGATGTGGACCCTGGTGCTGGTGCTGCCGTGGTTCGTCCTGATCTTCCTGCGCGCCGGAGAGACCTTCTTTGCCGACTCGGTCGGCGGCGACATGTTGAGCAAGCTCGGCGCCCAGGAATCCCACGGCGCGCCGCCCGGGCTCTATCTGCTGCTGTTCTGGATCACGTTCTGGCCCGGCGCGCCGCTTGCCGGCCTCGCTGCGCCCGCGGTCTGGCGTGCGAGACGCGAACCCGGCGCGCAATTTCTGCTGGCCTGGCTGATCCCGTCATGGATCGTATTCGAGGCTGTTCTGACCAAGCTGCCACATTATGTGCTGCCGCTCTATCCCGCGATTGCGATCCTGACCGTGGGCGCGCTGGAGCGACGGGTGCTGTCGCGCTCCCCCTGGCTGTTGCGCGGCGCCGCCTGGTGGTTCGCGATTCCCGCGTTCGGCGCGGTGCTGGTGATCGTCGGCGCCATCAAGGCGATCCATCAGCCGGTATTTCCGGCGTGGCCGCTGTTTGCCGTCGCGATGGTGTTCGGCCTGATCGCGTGGTGGATGTTCGAGGACAGCCGCGCCGAGCGCTCGCTGCTCAATGCGGTGATCGCCGCGGCGCTGATGGCGGGCGCGACCTATGGCGTGGTGCTGCCACGCCTCACCACCGTGTTTCCGAGCCAGGAGGTCGCGCGCGCCTTGCGTAACGTGACCTGCGTCGGCCCGAAGGCGGCGGCCGCCGGCTTCCACGAGCCGAGCCTCGTGTTCATGACCGACACCTCGACGCTGCTGACCGACGGATCGGGTGCCGCCGATTTCCTGGGGCAGGGCTCCTGCCGCTTCGCGCTGGTCGAACAGCGCTCGGAGCGCGCCTTCGTGCAGCGCGCCGAGGCGATCGGCCTGCGCTACAACGCACCGGTACGGATCGAGGGTTACAACATCTCGCAGGGCAAGGCGGTCTCGATTGCGATCTTCCGTTCCGAAGGAACGGAGTGACATGCCGGCGCCGCCAGCCAACCCGGAATCCGCCAACTATTTCGGACGATTGCTGACGCTGGTCTGGCTGTCCTTTGCCCAGCTCGCGCGGGCTCCGTCGCATTCGCACCGGGCCGAGGCGGCGCGGCGCTCCGCGCGCCATGTGCTGCTGCTCGTCGTCATCGTCGGCGCCGTGGTCATCACGCTGATGTATGCGGTCGATGTCGCCGAGATCAGCCTGATGCCGCCACGCGGCACGCCGAGCCTCTGGTGGGTGAAGATACTCACCGATTTCGGCAAGGACGAGTACGTGCTAAGCGCGCTGGGTGTGCTGCTGATTGTTGTCGCATTGACGGCGCCTGCGCTGCGCAGTGTGCCGCGCGCGACCTTGCTCGGCTTTGGGACGAGGCTGCAATACCTGTTCCTGTCGGTCGCGCTGTCGGTAGCGGTCGGTGAAGTGATCAAGTGGGTCGTCGGCCGCGGGCGGCCGTTCGTCGGCGGCAAGGCCAACGCCTTCAACTTCCAGCACTTCGCGGGCACCGAGGCCTATTCGAGCTTTCCGTCGGGACATTCGATCACGGCATTCGCGCTGGCGTTCGCCGTTTCGGCAGTCTGGCCGCGCGCACGGCGCGCGATGCTGGTCTATGCGCTGATCATTATTGCGACGCGGCTGGTGCTGTTGGCCCATCATCCGAGCGACGTGGTGGCCGGCGCGGCCGTCGGCGTAATCGGCGCAATGGCCGTACGCTACTGGTTCGCCGCCCGCCGCCTTGGTTTCGCCATTGATCGCGATGGCACGGTCGTGGCCCTGCCGGGACCGTCGGAAGAGCGCCTCAAAAGGGTTGCGGGGAGCGCCTTCGCCCCATAAAAGCGGTCGCCCGGCGGCCGGATCGGGCGGGTTCCAGCCGCGAACCCCACATCAACCACGAGTGTCGAATTGCCTGTTTCCGACCAGACGCCGGTCGCCGTTTCCATCGTCGTGCCTGTGCGCAACGAGGCGGATAATATCGCGCCGCTGATCGCCGAGATCGCGGCGGCGCTCGACGGACGCTGGGTCTACGAAATCGTTTACGTCAATGACGGCTCGACCGACGCCACCGGCGAACGGCTGAGCGCGATCATGACGCAGCGGCGCAACCTACGGCAACTCCGCCACGCGGTCTCCTCGGGGCAGTCGGCGGCCGTGCGCAGTGGCGTTCGCGCCGCGCGCGGTGCGATCGTGGCAACGCTCGATGGGGACGGCCAGAACGATCCGGCCTTCCTGCCTAACCTGATCGCGGCGATTGAGAGCGGTAACGGTCGGGTCGGCCTCGCCGCGGGCCAGCGGGTCGGCCGCAAGGACACCGGTTTCAAGAAGCTGCAATCGCGCATCGCCAATGCGGTGCGCGGCATCATCCTGCGCGACGGCACCCGCGACACCGGCTGCGGCCTGAAGGCGTTTCCGCGCGAGGTGTTTCTGACCATGCCCTATTTCGACGGATTGCATCGTTTCCTTCCGGCGCTGGTCCGCCGTGAGGGGCTGGCGATTGCCTATGTCGACGTCGTCGACCGCCCGCGCCATTCCGGCGTGTCGAACTACGGATTCTTCGACCGGCTCTGGATCGGGATCATGGATCTGGCCGGCGTGTGGTGGCTGATCCGCCGCAAGAAGCCGACGCCGCTCGTCACGGAAGTGACGGGTGTCACCGAGGTGAAGTGATGCTGATTCAGTACGGTCAGGCGCTGAGCGCCTATCTCTACGACGTGTTCATCGCCAAGTTCGACTTCTGGCTGGCGTTCGGCCTCATCGCGCAATTGTTCTTCACCGCGCGCTTTCTCGTGCAGTGGATTTCCAGCGAGCGCGCCGGCCAGAGCGTGGTGCCGATGGCGTTCTGGTTCTTCTCGATGGGCGGCGGTCTGATGACGCTGGTCTACGGGCTCGCCAAACGCGAACCCGTCATCATCATCGGGCAGGGCCTCGCCACCCTGATCTATATCCGCAACATCATGCTGATCGTGAAGAACCGCGGAAGCGCATCGAAGACGCTCGACAACTGACCCTCGCCGCGGTCCGTGCGGCGAGCGGTATGCTGAGGCTCCTCTTTAGTTTCGACAGATTCCAGCATCCGGCTCGGCCCGGCATCAATTGCGTCCGAATCCGAACGACGGTCAAACAATCGCCCCAAGGCGCATGGCATCTGCGGCTTGTCGTGGGCGTGGCGGCATCCCGAGTCCATGCGCCGAGGGATGAGGGCCGTCGATGACCAGCCGTGGCGAACCGACCAAAGCGGGTGGTTATCGGTCGCGCGCCAATGAGGTCGCATTGCTCGACGAGCCGCCGCTGACCGGCGAGCGCGGTTTGCCGGACCGGCGCGCCATCAGTATCCGCTGGATGGCGGGGACGGTTCTGATTGGCGCTGCGGCCGTCGCGCTGCTTGGTGGCGCGCTTCGCGGCGCATTTGGCTATCGCGCGCGATTCGCAACGTCGCCCGTCGTTTCGCTTCCGCGCTTCACAGGGCAGGTGGTCGACGAGGCGCGGCGCGGCGATCGCCTGGATCGGAGGCCCGGCCAGCAAGGCGATCCCTCAGCGCTCAAGATCGAGCAATTGAGCGATGCCGGCGCGGTCCGTCGATTTACCCGCGTGTCGGCGCGGCTCGCGGAGATCGATCCCGAACCGCAACAGGACCATCGTCGCGAGGTTCCGCCAGACGGCAAGGACGAGCGGCGCGCGAATTCGCAATTGCTGTCGGAGTTACCGGCCATCATACGGGCAGGTCCGTCGCACCGTGCGCTGCCGGGCCGCACCAGCGCCTATGCGGCCGATGAAGGCGCGCCACGTTCGCCTGCTCCGATCGGTGAGACTGTCAACGTCACCAGCCTTCCGAAATCTCCTTCGGCGCCGCGTCACCATCGGCACGTCATCATCGCGCGAGCTGGTGACACGCTGTCGGCCATTCTGCGCGCGCTTGCCGCGGCTGCGAAAGATGCGCCGGCGATCCTTGCTGCTTTCCGTTCGCCAGGCGGTCAAGAGACGCTGTCCGGCGGCGAGAAAATCACGATCGTCGAGCAGAGCGGAGATACTGCTTCGTCACGCGGCCAAGTCGCGAAAGTGTCGATCGAACGGGCGGACTCCACCGTGGCTGCCGTCGGTCGCACCGATAGCGGCCAGTATCAGGCGATTGCACCGGAACAGCCGGACGTCGCCCTGCGGAGCGAGAGCTCGCTACGCGAGTCGATCGACACGCACGCCGTGCCCGGCGAGACGCTACGAGACGGCCTCAACGCGCTTGCGCGCTCCAACCACGTCGACGAGGGGATCGTCGCTGAACTGATGCGGCTGTGCGGCCGCGATTTCGACCTCGACGAGCCGCTCGGCGACAGCGATGTCGCCGAGATCATCTATGCGCCCAACGACATTGGCCAGCCGGAGCTGGTCTTCATCGATTTGACGGCGGGCGGGCAGACGCGCCGCTACTATCGCTTTACGGCGCCGGACGACGGCAGCTCCGATTTCTACGACGAGGACGGCCAGTCGATCACCAAGTTTCTGCTGCGCAAGCCGGTCGTCAGCGGGCGGCTCGGCGACGGTTTCGGCTGGCGCATTCATCCGATCCTTGGCGACCGCCGCTTCCATGAGGGCGTCGATTTTGCAGCCCCCTATGGTTCGCCGATTGCGGCGGCAGGCGCCGGCGTCGTCGAGACCGAAGGGTTTGAACCCGGATACGGGAAATATATCCGCGTGCGTCACGATCGCGGCTACGAGACGACCTATGCCCACATCGCGAGCGTCCCGGCCGGGCTGAAGGTCGGCGACCGCGTTCGTCAGGGCGAGACGATTGCCTATGTCGGATCGACCGGGCTCTCGACGGGACCGCATCTCTATTACGAGGTGCGGATCAACGGCCGCAATGTCGATCCGCTCCGGATGAAATTGTCAGGCGGCCGGGTGCTGCAGGGGGATCTCCTTGGCGCCTTCGACCGGCAGCGCGACAGCATCAACCAGCTCGCTGCCGCATCCGCATTTCCTCACCCGAAGCATGGCTCCGAACACCGGCCGCCGACGTAGCGCAGGTCGTAGCCCGGTTGATCAGAGCCGCCCGGGCGCCGGAAGTTCGGCCGCCTCCACCGCATTCCGGCGGTCGGCCGAGGTCTCGCCGGCGGCGTCGAGCACGGGATAGGCGACCGAGCAGATGTGCGAATGGATGCGGCGCAGGTCGCGCAGCACGTCGAGATGCAGCGAAGTGGTCTCGATGGTCTCGGGCCGGCCTTCGCGCAGCCGCTCCAGATGGCGCTCGACGGCGGCGAGCTCCGCCGCGCGCAACGCGACCTTCTCGGTGAGCAGCCGGCGCGCCTCGTTCGCATCGCCCGACATGAACACGCCGAAAGCGATCCGCAGCGAGTCGATCGTGCGTTTGTGGAACGCCGACAATTCCTCGGCGCCTTCGGCGGAGAATTGCAGGCGATGCTTGATCTTCTTGGTCGCAAGCTCGCTCAGGTTCTTGTCGATGATGTCGCCGATATGCTCAAGGTTGATCGCAAACGCGACGATCTCCATGGCGCGGTGACCCTCCCGTTCATCGAGACTGCCGCGGGTGAGTTTCGTGACGTAGAGCTTGATCGCCTCGTTGAGCCGGTCGACCGTGTTGTCCATCTTCGACACCTGGTCGACCAAAGCGCGATCATTGGTCAGCATCGCTGCCATCACCTTGCGCAACATCGCCTCGGCGTGGTCGCCCATATGCAGCACCTCGCGCGCGGCATCGGCCAGGGCGAGCGAGGGCGTCTCCAGCGCGCTCTCGTCGAGATAGCGCGGCCGTGACGGATCGGTCTCCTGCGCCCGCTTGGGCAACAGGCGCTCGAGCAGACGCGCCAGGTGGTCGAGCGCGCCGATGAACAGCAGCGCGGTCGCAACGTTGAAGGCGATGTGGAACAGCGCGGTCGCCTTGGCGAGATCGGGCTGCCAAGTATAGATGGTCTCGGTGATCGGGCGCAGGAACGGCGCCACCAGCAGGATGCCGACGACACGGTTGACGAGGTTGCCGATCGGCAGCCGGTAGCTCGCGGGATTGTCGCGCCGCGCGCCCTCCAGCAACGGATTGACGGCGCTGCCGAGGTTGGCTCCGAGCACGAGGGCGAACGCGGCATACGGCGAGATGAACTGGGAATAGGCCAGCGACATCACCAGCAGCACGCTGGCGACGCTGGAATGGACCAGCCAGGTCACGACCGCTCCGATCAGGATACAGAGCACGGGATCGCCGGTGATCGCGTTCAGGAACACGCGCACGCCCGGGGCGTTCTCGGCCGGTGCCATCGTATCGAGCAGGATATGCAGCGCGAGCAGCATCAGGCCGAGGCCGATCGAGACGCGGCCGAGATCCTTGATGCGGGAGCGCGGCCCGCTGCGGAATGCGACGAGGCCGACGATGAACAGCACCGGCGCCACGGCTGCGACGTTGAACGACAGCACCTGCACGATCAGCGTGGTGCCGATATTGGCGCCAAGCATGATCGCAAGCGCCGGCACCAGGCTGACGATCTCCTCGGCGGCGAAGGAACTGGTGATCAGGGCGGTCGCGGTCGAGCTCTGGAGCAGGGCGGTCAGGCCGAGCCCGGCGCCAAGGGCGGTGAACCGGTTGCGCAGCGCTCTCGCCAGCAACAGCCGCAAATCGGGCCCGAAGGCCCGCAGGATCCCGCTATGGACCATGTGCAGGCCCCACAGCAGGAGCGCGACGCCCCCCATCAGATCAAGCAGAACAAGACTTCCCATACGTCCTGGATATCCCGGTAAATTCGAGTCGAAGGGTTCACGCTATAGAGCCAATTGACCCGCGATCAACCCCTTTGTTCCCGCTGGAACCGGAGGGAGGGAAGAGGTTGCAACGAAACAGGCCGGCCAATTGTGGCGCCTTGCGCCGGGACCGGACGGCCTTAAGCCTCGGGCCAGTCCCTTGGCTCAGATCGGACGGCGACGGGTCTAGCCCGGTAAACGAATCCTAGAGATGACCGTTCAATTGCGATGGGATCCGCTAGGCAGTTCCCAATCTTTCCCCGCTATGAAGGTGGAAACGAGAAGCTGTCCAGCAAGGCTTGGGGATCAGGATGTTTGTCAATCGCCGCAAGAGCGAACGCCGTGAGTGCCGGAGCGTCGCCAAAATTCAATTGGGCACAGGGTCGTTGCCGCGTGACTGCATGATCACCGACATCTCGGCCGGCGGCGTCAAGGTGATCGCCGAATATCTCGAGATACCGCCGGAATTCACTATCATCCTGTCGAGCGGCAGTCCGCGTCAATGCCGCCTGGCCTGGCGGATCGGGCACGAATTCGGCGCCCAGTTCGTCGACTGATTCGGCCACAGGGCCGGTGGCCGGCCCGGCACGCCGGCCCCGCTTCGGGGCCGGATGACGGCGAGATGATGGCATCCTTAACCGGAACTTAGGGTTAAGCTGTGAGCATCCCGGAACCTTCGCTGTTCCGAGTCTCGTTGATGTCTGAGAAACTAACCCGACCTTCCGGCCGCATGCACCGTCTTGCCGGCTCGGTATCTGCCGCGATCCTGCTGATCGGGCTGTCCGCCTGTCAGACCTCGGGTCCGTCCGACATCACCGGGTCATTGGGCGAAACGGCGGAGGCCACGCCGGCTCCCACCGACCCGCGGCGCGACATCGCGACCTATCACGAGCGGGTCCGCGCCAACCCCAAAGACACCGATGCCGCGCTGAAATACGCCCGGGCGCTGCGTGCCACCGGCCAGCGGGCGCAGGCGGTTGCCGTCATGGAGCAGGCGGTGCTGGCGCAGCCCAGCAACAAGGCACTGCTCGCCGGCTACGGACGGGCACTCGCCGACAACGGCAATTTCCAGCAGGCGTTTGACGTGCTCGGGCGCGCCCACACGCCGGAAGACCCGGACTGGCGCATCCTGTCGGCGCAAGGCGCCGTGCTCGACCAGCTCGAGCGTCACGACGAGGCCCGCCAGTACTATGCGAGCGCGCTGAAGATCGTGCCCGACGACCCGTCGGTGCTATCCAATCTCGGCCTGTCCTACCTGCTTTCGAAAGACCTGCCGAAAGCCGAGGAGACGCTGCGCCGTGCCCGTGGGCGCGCACCCGACGACATGCGGGTCCGCACCAATCTCGCCGTCGTGGTTGGCCTCGAGGGCCGCCAGGCCGAGGCGGAAACCATCATGAAGGCCGATCTGCCGCCGGAGCAGGGCTCAGCCAACGTCGCCGCATTGAAGCGGCTGTTGGCGCGCAGGGACGCGAGCCGCACCGATACCGACAAGATCCCCGTCGCGGCCAGCCGCCGCGACTAGGCCGGTCAGCGCCTCACATTCGGGTTAGCCCGCGGCGCGGCGTCCATCGCTGCGGCGCGGCTGCAGCTTCTTGAGGATCGGCGACAGGAACGATTCGCGCGTCTCGGCGAGATCGGGGCGGCCGGTCAGCCGTTGCGCGATCTGCAGGAAGGTCTTTGTGGTGCGGTGACGCGCGGAGACTTCCGCGATCATCTGGCCGTTATTGGCGGCCTCACCGAACAGCCTGCAATCGAACGGGATGGCCGCGATCGGCTGGCTCTCGATTGTCTTGGCGAAGTCCTTGACCTCGATCTCGGGGCGCTTCGACATGCCGACCTGGTTCAGGCAATAGAGCGGCGGGCGGTCGTTGGGACGCGCGGTCTGCAACATGTTCATCATGTTCTTGGTGTTGCGCATGTTGGCGAGGTCGGGTTCGGCGACGATCAGGATATCGTCGGCACCGATCAGCACGCGTTTGGTCCAGGCTGTCCACTGATGCGGAACGTCAAGCACGATGCAGGACATGGTCATGCGCATCGTATCGAAGATCGCATCGAACGCCTCGGCGCCGAAATCGTAGACCTGATCGAGCGTGGCCGGCGCCGCCAGCAGGCTGAGGTGATCGCCGCATTTTGCGAGCAGGCGCTCCATGAAGGCGCTGTCCGGACGTTCCGGTGAGAACACCGCATTGGCGATGCCCTGTACCGGATCCTGATTGTAGTCGAGGCCGGCGGTGCCGAAGGCGAGATCGAGATCGACGACAACCGAATCGAGACCCAGGTCGCGCGCAATGGTCCAGGCGACATTGTGGGCAATGGTCGAGGCGCCGACGCCGCCCTTGGCACCCGCGACTGCGATCAGGCGGCCGACCGAGACCGCTTCGGAGGACGAGAACAGGCCGCAGATCGAGCGCACGATGTCGAGCACCTTGACCGGCCCCACCACGTAATCGTTGACGCCGCGCCGGACCAATTCGCGATACGGCGCAGTCTCGCCGGGCGCGCCGAGCACGACGACACGGGTGCCGGGATCGCAGACCGTCGCGAGCTCGTCGAGGGCGGCGAGCAAATCGGTGTCCGGCTCGGTCTCCAGCATGATGACATTGGGCGTCGGCGCCTTGTGATAGGCATCGATGGCCGCGGCGATGCCGCCCATGTGGACGGAGAGGTGAGCCTTGGCGAGCCGGCGGTCGTCGGCGGCCGCGCGCGCCGTGGTGGCGGTCGCGACGCTGGCGCAGAACGCCTGCACGGAAATCCGCGGCGCCGGCGCGATGTGGTCGTTGGTGTGCTGTGGCTCGTCTTGTTGTTCGGTCATTTCCCGGCGTCGCTCAGCTTGGCTCTATCGGCTTCAGGGTAGGTGGTCGCGGTCGTCTCACCCTTGCTGTATTTCTGGAACGCGATCGACCGGCGCGGGGTGTAGGATGCGGTCTCGGTCCGCGGCTGTTCGAGGTCGGACGGATTGGCGACCATCGCAGCCAGATTGCGCTGGGTGGCGCAGCCGAAATTGTCCCACTGCTTGTTCTCGTTGTAGCTCGGATTGTAGATCGACGGGCCAAGGTCTGCCGGCCACACGCCGCAGGGCCCGGCGACCGCGGCCATCTTCGGATAGCTGAGGCGGATGGTCGGCAGCGCGCGCGGGTCGTCGAGGCGGTAGGAGCGCCTGGTGATGGCGTGGGCGGGCACGCCCATCGACGCCAGGACGCCGCGGATTTCCTGGTACACCGCCTGAGCCGAGCGCGCGTTCGCGGTGTCGGCGGGTACGTCGACCGCGATCGCGCCGGTGCCTTCGCGGCGCCAGCTGCGGGCCAGGCCCATGACGTCGTCGCGCTGGGTTTCGGTGAGATTGCCACGGGCGCGGCCCACGAACACGACGATCGATTGTTCGCCCTCGGTGACTGCGATCGGATGCCGTTGCCGATAGTCGTCGGGCACGGTGCCGGTAACAACATCGCCCGTCAGATTGCAGCCGCCGAGCGCGATCGCCGTGGTGACGAGCGCGCCGAACAGCGAGAACGTTCTCGCGTGACCTGCTTGTGTGTTGCGTGTCATCATAGGATCCCCCAACCCCTTCAGGTCCGCGCCTCAGTCGATGATGAAGCCGAAATTGACCGGCGTGGCGCCGATCGGCTCAGCACGGGCGGCAACGCCGTAGATGCGATTGACGCGCGCCAGCAGCGCCGACTGCGCGTCGGAAGCCGGGGCGAAGCCGTCATCGGGACGCGACAATTCCTTCTGCGCAACCGCGCGCACCACATAGGGCGTCACGATGACCATGAGCTCGGTCTCGTTGTTGACGAAGTCCTGGCTCCTGAACAGCTGTCCGAGGACCGGGATCTGATCGACGCCGGGCATGCCATTGATGGCCTGCTTGGTCTGCTCCTGGATCAATCCGGCCATCGCGATCGAGCCGCCGGAGGGCACTTCCAGCGTGGTGTCGGCGCGGCGGGTCTTGATCGAGGGAATCGTCGTGCCGCCCTGGCCACCGGTCAGCGCGTTGTCCATCGAGACTTCGGACACCTCGGTCATCACCTTCAGGCTGATGCGTCCCTCGGACAGCACCACCGGGGTGAAGTTGAGCGAGATGCCGAACTTCTTGAAGCTGACGGTCTGGACGCAATTGCCGATCGTGCCCGTGCTCGAGGTCTGGCAGGTCACGCCGGTCGGAATTGGAAATTCGCCGCCCGACACGAAGGTCGCGGACTCCCCGGAGATCGCCGTGAGGTTCGGCTCGGCCAACGTCTTGACCACGCCCGCGCTTTCCATCGCGCGCAGCGTCGCGGTAACGGTCGGCACGCCGAGCTTGTTCAGCGCCGCGCCGGCCAGCACATTGCTGTTGAGCGGTCCGTTGTTGGCGGTGAAGGGGTTGGCGTTGTTGAAGACCACCGCGGCAGTGCCGTAGTTCATGTTGGCAGTGAGATCGACGCCGAGCTGCTTGACGACGTCACGCCGCACTTCGGCGACGGTGACCTTCAGCATCACCTGGTCGCGGCCGCGCACCACGATGGAGTTGACGACCTTGTCGGGGCTGCCGACGAGCTTGGCGGCGATGTCGCCGGCCTGCTGGGCCTCGACCGGGCTCGCCACCGTGCCGGTCAGCACCACGCTCTCGCCGACGCCCTCGATCTGCACGCCCGGCAGCATCTGCTTCAGCGCGGCGCGCATGCCGTTGAGGTCGCGCTTGATCGCAATGTCGTAGGAGGCGACCTGGTTGCCCTCGGCGTCGAAGAACACCACGTTGGTCTGGCCGACCGCCGCCCCGATGATGTAGGCGCGCTGGGCCGAGCGGATCACCGCGTTGGCGATCTTGGGATCGGCGACCAGAACGTCCTTGGCCTCGCGCGGCAGGTCGACCACGACCGACTTGCCGACGCCGAGCGAAACGAACCGCGTCTTGGCGGCAATGCTGCTCGTCACCGCGACATCCGCGTTCTTGTCCGGATCGGTCGCGCTGGCGAGGGCAGGGATCAGCATCAGGGCGGCGACCGCCGAGATCGACAACGAACGGACCAGCGTGGTCCGCATCGCCAGTTGTTTTGCAGCCGTGTTCATATCGAAGCCCCCATCACTTCTGTGTCGTCTGAGAGCTCGGGATGCCGAAGCGCACCACCCTGATGCTCTCGCCCCGCTTCGGGGCATGATCGCTGGTCTCGTCGGTCTTCTCGTTGACGTCGGCGATGCTGCGCAACGCCAGCGCCAGCGTGCCGCTCTGCCGTGCGCGCGCGAGCGTCTCGGCCTGTTCGGGCTTGAGCTCGAGGGTCACGGTCTTGCCGACGAGGGAGTTGTTGCCGTCCTTCTCCTTCGGCGCCTGGTCGATCGCCAGCACGCGGACATTGGACAGCAGGATTTCGGTGGTGATGATGTCGCGGCCGCCCTGCACCTGATCGGGATTCTTGTCGCGCCGCGACAGGATCACATCGACGCGGTCGTTCGGCAGGATGAAGCCGCCGGCACCAGTCTCCGGCGAGATTTCCGTGGAGATCGCGCGCATGCCGGAGGGCAGGATCGCGGCCATGAAGCCGCTGCCGTTGGCCTTGACCAGTTTCTGGTCGCGGATCGGCTCGCCGACGATGAAGGGAGCCCGTGCGATCGAGCCGATGACGTCCTTCATGGCGTCGGCATTGGTGTCCTGGCGGATGAATGCGCTGCTGGCGGTCTCGGCCGGCCAGCGCTGCCATTGCACGTCTTCAGCCTTGACGGACTGACCAAGTCCGATGTCGGACTTCGCCACCAGCACCTCGACGGTCGGCAGTTGTACCACTGGCGGCGCGACCGGCGCCGGTTTGCGATCGCCGGTGCTCGCGAGATACATGGCCGCGAGGCCTGCGACGCCGGCGATGCCGAGGACCACGATGCGTGCCGTCTTCATGCGATTGTCTGAATGCCCTTAACGCCGGGCAGTCACGTCCTTACGGCACTGACAGCCCTTCCCAGAGCATCACTACGGCCGCAAAAGTATAAGGGAACTTGATGGAAGGTCCGGACAATTAAGGGATTGGTGGGGATGGTGAACGGCGAGTTATCGGCGTCCGTCGCATCTCCGCAGAATCCCGGAGATCGTGCGCGTCCAACGTGTGCGACGCCGGTCGCACACGGCGTCACGGCCGGTCGGCCGTGGTTAATGTCGTCTAACGCACGAGGTCGCGTGGCACGATCAGAGCGCGGCCTTCAACGCCGCAAATCCGCGATCGAGATCGGCCTTGAGGTCGTCGAGATTTTCGAGCCCGATATGCAGCCGCAGCGTCGGCCCGCCCGGCGCCCATTTGGTCGCGGTGCGATAGTCGCTGCAGTCGAACGGGATGGCGAGGCTCTCGAAGCCGCCCCAGGAAAAGCCCATGCCGAACAGCTGGAGCGCGTCGAGCATTGCATCGACCGCGGCCTGCGGCACCGGCTTCAGCACGATGCTGAACAGGCCGGATGCGCCGGTGAAGTCGCGTTTCCAGATCGCGTGCCCCGGATCGCTCTCGAGGGCAGGGTGCAGCACCCGATCGACCTCGGGCCGCGCGCCAAGCCAGCGCGCGATCTCGACCCCGGAGCGATGGTGCTGCGCAAGCCGCACCGACAGCGTGCGGACCCCGCGCAGCGCGAGATAGACGTCGTCGGGACCGGCACAGACGCCGAGCAGGCGGATCGCCTCCTGAACCAGCGGCCAGGCCTTCGCATTGGCCGCGATGGTGCCGAACATGATGTCGGAGTGACCGCCGATATATTTTGTGCCGGCCTGCATGCTGATGTCGACGCCCTGTTCGAGCGAGCGGTGATAGAGCGCCGTCGCCCAGGTGTTGTCGTCGATCACGAGCGCGCCGCGGGCATGCGCCACCGCCGATATCGCGCGGACATCGGGCATCTCGAAGGATTGCGAACCGGGCGCCTCGAGCAGCACCGCGCGGGTATTCGCATTGAACAGCGCCTCGATGCCGGCGCCGATCAGCGGGTCGAAATAGCTGGTCTCGATGCCGTACCGCTTCAGCATGTTGTCGCAGAAATTGCGGGTCGGCCGGTAGGCGTTGTCGCAGACCAGCAGGTGGTCGCCGGCCTTCAGCACGGCGAGCAGCGTGGTGCTGATCGCGGCCAGTCCCGACGGGGCGAGGCCGACGCCGGCGCATTGCGGGCCTTCCAGCGCCATCAGCACGTCCTGCAGTGCCCGCGTGGTCGGGCTGCCGTGACGGCCATAGGTAAATTCGGCGCGGTGGGCGTGCAGGGCCTCGGCGGTCGGATAGAGCACGGTCGAACCGTGAAACACCGGCGGATTGACGAAGCCCTTCTGGGCCTTGGTATCGCGGCCGGCCGTGACCAGGCGGGTCGCGGCGTCTTGCGGGCGGGAGGGCGTGGAGCCGTCGGAGGAGGTCATGGTTCGCTGCCGTTGGACTTTAGACTTTTTGCCACAGCCGCACCCGTCGGGAAGACGGGGCTACGCCGGGAGTTGCTACTAACAAGAGGTCGAAGACATGCGTCAACCCCTTGACCCGGCTCGCCAGTCGCTATGTGATGCGGCGCAACTACCCGTCGCCGCACGTTGAGGGGCCTGCCGCGACCTACGATCCGTTGCCTGACCGGTTTGCACGCCAAACTGCCGGTTCGATCAGCATTATTTGCTGCAGGGGATCATTGGGATGGCCCGTGAACGCGAGGCGATCACAAAGCAAACGTCCAACGGACGACCCTGAAAGGCCCCGCCCATGAAACGCGTATCCCTGGCTGTCATACTTGCCGCTGCCGCCGCCCTGTCGGTCCAGGCGGCCTCGGCGCAAACCCTCAAGACGGTCAAGGATCGGGGCCAGCTGTCCTGCGGCGTCAGCCAGGGCCTGCCCGGTTTTTCGGCACCCGACGACAAGGGGAACTGGACCGGGATCGACGTCGACGTGTGCCGGGCCATCGCCGCCGTGGTGCTCGACGACCCGACCAAGGTCAAGTTCGTGCCGCTGTCGGCCAAGGACCGCTTCACCGCGTTGCAATCCGGCGAGATCGACGTGCTGTCGCGCAATACCACCTGGACGGTGTCGCGTGACACCTCGCTCGGCGCCAATTTCACCGGCGTGACCTATTATGACGGGCAGGGCTTCATGGTGAAGAAGTCGCTCAAGGTCAATTCGGCGCTCGAACTGAACAGCGCCTCGGTCTGCGTGCAGACCGGAACCACCACGGAGCAGAACCTCGCCGACTTCTTCAAGGGCAACAACATGAAGTATGAGGTGATCGCGTTCGGCAGCATCGACGAAGCCGTCAAGGCCTATGAATCCGGACGTTGCGACGTCTTCACCGACGACGCCTCCGGGCTCTATGCCAGCCGTCTGAAGCTTGCGAACCCCGCCGATCACATCGTGCTCCCGGAGATCATTTCCAAGGAGCCGCTGGGGCCGATGGTGCGCCACGGCGACGACCAGTGGTTCGACATCGTGAAGTGGACGCTGTTTGCGATGATCAATGCCGAGGAACTCGGCATCACCCAGAAGAACGTCGACACGATGCTCAAATCCGACAAGCCGGAGATGAAGCGGGTGCTCGGCACCGACGGCAATCTGGGCGAACAGCTGGGTCTCACCAAGGACTGGGTGGTGCGGATCGTGAAGGCGGTCGGCAACTATGGCGAGACCTTCGAGCGCAATGTCGGCACCGGCTCGCCGCTCGGCATCGCCCGCGGCGTCAACAACCTCTGGAACAAGGGCGGTATCCAGTACGCGCCGCCGATCCGCTGATCGATCCCGGCCAACGGCTGCCGCGATGAGCATCGCGCCCCGCAAACCACCGCTGCAATTTGCCCTCAGGCTGAAGCGAGCGCTTGGCGGCAAGGCCGGCTGGAACGGGTTGGCCGCCCAGATTGCCTTCGCCGCGATCCTGGCCTGGATCGCCTATGAGGTCGTGGCGAATGCGCGCACGAACCTGGAGACCCAGCACATCGCGTCGGGCTTCGGCTTCCTCAAATACAATGCGGGCTTTGACGTCAATCAGAGCCTGATCGCCTACAACAATTCCGACACCTACTGGCGGGTGTTCTTTGTCGGCTTGTTGAATACGATCCTGGTCTCGGTGATCGGCATCGTCTTCGCCACCGTGATCGGCTTCATCGTGGCGCTGTGCCGCCTGTCGCCCAATTTGCTGCTGTCGCGGATCGGCGGCATCTATGTCGAGATCATCAGGAATTTGCCGCTCCTGTTCCAGATCCTGTTCTGGTATCTCGCAGTGCTCGCGGCGCTCCCGGCGCCGCGGCAGAGCATCTCGATCTTCAATACGTTCTTCCTCAACAATCGCGGCCTGGTCGTGCCGCAGCCGGTCACCGAGCCGGGGCTCTATCCGTTCATCGCCGCGCTCGCGGTCGGCATCGCCTTGGCGCTGGGATTGCGACGCACCGCGCGGCGTGCCCTGTTCCAGCGCGGACAGATGATCCGGATTTGGCCCTACGTGCTGGGTTGCCTCGTCGGTCTGCCGTTGGTCTCGATGCTGGTCTTCGGCGGGCCGTTGAAGTTCGAGCTGCCGCAGCTGAAAGGGTTCAACTTTGCGGGCGGGGCGCGGATCATTCCCGAATTCGTGGCGCTGACGGTCGCGTTGTCGACCTACACGGGGGCTTTCATCGCCGAGATCGTCCGCGCCGGCGTCATGTCGGTGCACAGGGGACAGATGGAGGCGGGCTCGTCGCTCGGCCTCAGCCGCGCCGCGACGCTGCGGCTGATCGTGGTGCCGCAGGCGATGCGCGTGATCGTGCCGCCGCTGACCAGCCAGTACCTCAATCTCACCAAGAATTCGTCGCTGGCGGTGGCCATCGGCTATCCGGATCTGGTCTCGGTATTCGCCGGCACCGCGGTGAGCCAGACCGGGCAGGCGATCGAAATCATCGCCATGACGATGGGCGTCTACCTGCTGCTCTCGCTGACGACGAGCGCGCTGATGAGCGTCTATGGCTGGCGCATCAACCGGAGCATGGCGGCATGACGGATATCTCCGCTCCGTCCTTTGTCCGGCAGGACCTGGTCGCCGAGCGCGCGGCGCCGGCAAAGACCACCGGCTTCATCGGCTTCGTGCGAATGCGGCTGTTGAATTCGCCGGGCAACATCCTGCTCACGATCCTCGGGCTCTTGCTGGCCTGGTACATCGTGGTCCCGGCAATCAAGTTCCTGCTGGTCGACGCGATCTGGACCGGCAAGGATCGCACCGCCTGCCTCGCAGACAAGGCGGGGCACGAGGTCGGCGCCTGCTGGCCCTATATTCAAGCCAAGCTGACGCAGCTGATCTACGGCTTCTATCCGGAAGCCCAGCGCTGGCGCGTCAACCTGACTTATGGGCTCGGCGCCGCGCTGTTGCTGCCGCTGCTGATGCCGCGCCTGCCGGCGAAGGGCCTGAACTCGGGCCTGTTCTTCTTCGCGTTTCCTGTGGTGGCGTTTTTCCTGCTGCATGGCGGCGGCATCGCTGGCTTCGGCGTGAGCTGGACTGCGGGCCTGTTGCAACTGTTCGAGCAGAGCATTGGCGGCGCCGGCGATCTGCTGGTCAATCTCAGCAAGAGTTCGGCGATCGGCCCGCTGCCGTGGGTCCTGGGCAAGCTGCTCGTCCTGGTCGGGTTGCTAATCCATTGGCTGATCTTTCCGCTGACCTGGCTGCGCGATCAGTTTCAGCTCTCGTCGGTGCCGGTCTGGGGCGATTTTCTCCTGACTGCCGTGATCGTATCCGCTGCGCTGTTTGTGCTCGGCGGCGGCCTGCGCACCGGCGGCAGGGCGCTGATCGGCAGCCTGCTGACGTTTGCCGGGATCGCCGCCGGCATCAAGCTGATGGGGCTCGATCGCGGCGGCTTTCCGATCGTCGACACGCGGCTGTGGGGCGGCCTCCTGGTGACGCTGGTGATCGCGATCACCGGCATCGTCGCCTCGATGCCGATCGGGATTGCGCTCGCGCTCGGCCGCCGCTCGACCATCCCGCTGATCCGGATCTTCTCGATCGCCTTCATCGAATTCTGGCGCGGCGTACCGTTGATCACGGTGCTGTTCTTCGCGACCTACATGCTGCCGCTGTTCGTGCCGGGCAATTTCGCGGTCGACGGCCTGCTGCGCGCCTTGATCGGCGTCGCGATCTTCACCGGCGCCTATATGGCCGAGGTGATCAGGGGCGGGCTCGCTGCGGTGGCGCGCGGGCAGGCGGAAGCCGCATCGGCGCTCGGCCTGTCCTGGTGGAAGACGACGTCGCTGATCGTGCTGCCGCAGGCGCTGCGCTATGTCATTCCCGGCATCGTCAACAGCTTCATCTCGCTGTTCAAGGATACCTCGCTGGTGTCGATCGTGGCGCTGTTCGATCTGTTGGGGTCGCTGCGGGCGTCGTTCTCGGACCCGAACTGGTCGACGCCGACCACGGCCTTTACCGGCTTCGCGTTTGCCGGAATGATCTATTTCGTGTTCTGCTTTGGAATGTCGCGCTACTCGCTGTTTGTCGAAAATCGGCTCAACGCTCACCGCCGCCACTGAACAAGGTCACCATGTCCACAAACCCGATCGTCAACATTTCCACGCTCAACAAATGGTACGGCGACTTCCACGTGTTGCGCGACATCAACCTTGAGGTCGGCAAGGGCGAGCGCATCGTGATCTGCGGCCCGTCCGGCTCGGGCAAGTCGACCCTGATCCGCTGCATCAATGCGCTGGAGGAGTTCCAGGAGGGCGAGATCGTGGTCGACGGCATCGAGCTCGGCCCCAACCTGCGCCGGGTCGACGAGGTGCGGCGCGAGGTCGGCATGGTGTTCCAGAGCTTCAACCTGTTCCCGCATCTCACCGTGCTCGACAATTGCACGCTGGCTCCGATCTGGGTGCGCAACATCCCGAAGAAGGATGCCGAGGCGACCGCGATGAAGTTCCTCGAGCGGGTCAAGATCCCGCATCAGGCCAACAAGTTCCCCGGCCAGATGTCGGGCGGCCAGCAGCAGCGCGTCGCGATCGCCCGCGCGCTGACCATGAACCCGAAGGTGATGCTGTTCGACGAGCCGACCTCGGCGCTCGACCCGGAAATGGTCAAGGAGGTGCTCGACACCATGGTCGATCTCGCCAGGGAAGGCATGACTATGCTGGTCGTGACCCACGAAATGGGCTTTGCCCGCGAGGTCGCCAACCGCGTCGTGTTCATGGACGCCGGCCAGATCATCGAGTCGAACACGCCGCAGGAGTTCTTCGCCAACCCTCAGCATGCGCGGTCGAAGCTGTTCCTGAGCCAGATTCTGCGGTGACGGTTTCCGTCATTGCGAGCCACCCGGTCGGCGCGAAGCGCCGCCGGATGACAGGCTCTGCGAAGCAATCCACATATCCGCCTGGAGCGCATGGATTGCTCCGTCGCTTCAGCGCAAAATTGCTTTGCAATTTTGTCGCGAGCGCCTCGCAATGACGCTTGTACCGACGTTCGCAACTCACACGAACGGCAGCTCGATCTTGCTGCGCTTTTCCAGCCATTCCGGGACCGGCAGATTCTTCGAACGCATGAAGGCCGGGTTGAACAGCTTGGACTGATAGCGGTTGCCGGAATCGGCGAGGATGGTGACGATGGTCTTGCCGGGGCCGAGCTGCTTGGCAAGCTGGATCGCGCCCGCGATGTTGACGCCGGTCGAGCCGCCGAGGCACAGGCCTTCGTGCTCCAGCAGCTCATAGATGATGGTCACGGCGTCCTCGTCGGAGACCAGGAACGCATCGTCGACATTCGCGGTCTCGACGACCGGCGTCTTGCGTCCGAGCCCGATGCCTTCCGTAATCGAGTCGCCCGGCGTCGATTTGACCTGGCCGTTCTTGAACAGTTCGTACATCGCAAAGCCATGCGGATCGGCGCAGGCGGTGACGATGTCCTTGTTCTTTTCCTTCAGATAGCGGCTGACGCCGGCGAGCGTGCCGCCGGTGCCGACCGAGCAGATGAAGCCATCGACCTTGCCGTTGGTCTGCTGCCAGATCTCCGGCCCGGTCGAGTCGTAATGTGCCTTGGGATTGTCGAGGTTGTTCCACTGGTCGGCGAACAGCACGCCGTTCGGCTCGGTCTTGCGCAGCTGCTCGGCGAGACGCCTGCCGAGATGCTGATAGTTGTTCGGATTGGAGTAGGGCAGCGCCGGCGCCTCGACCAGTTCGGCCCCGCACAGCCGCAGCATGTCCTTTTTTTCCTGGCTCTGTGTCTCCGGAATGACGATCAGGGTGCGGTAGCCGCGCGCACTCGCCACGACCGCAAGCCCGATGCCGGTATTACCCGCGGTCGATTCGACCACCAGGCCGCCGGGCTTCAGGTCGCCGCGCCTTTCGGCCTCCAGGATCATCCCCTTGCCGGCGCGATCCTTGACCGACTGGCCGGGATTCATGAATTCGGCCTTGCCGAGAATGGTGCAGCCGGTCAGTTCGGATGCACGTTTCAGCTTGATGAGGGGGGTGTTGCCGATCGCTTCAATGACGTCTTTGTTGAATGCCATGTCGGGGAATTTCTTTGCCGGTCTGTGTCTTGCTTGCCGCGAACCTAGTGTGCTGATCGAAAAAGGGAAGGGCTTTTGCACTGCGGCAAACGGCGGGTTCACCACGCATCACCGCGTGCGCATGGCCATCACGGGCATGCGGAGAACAGCGTTTTTCGGCGATCGGGACGTCCGGCAGAATCGTTCCGCTGCGCGCGGTTTTGCGTCAGTCGCCGCGACGGCGTCGCTGTGCCGGCGCATCTTGCGGATTTGGCGCAACAGGGCCGAGAAATCCCCATGAAATCTTTGTTAGAATCGAGACTTCCGGCACGGGTCTGAAACGCACGCAAATGCCGTAAAAGCAGGGAAAAGCCCGCAATCAGGGTGGCCTCGAATCGCTTGCGATGCGACGTCGCGTATTCGTGACAGGGGCTGTCCGCCCTATTGTCCCAAGGGTAGGATGGGACAGTCAGGTTCCATTGAAAGCATTACCCGTGTACGTCACCCAGACCACCGCTGAACGCGTCACTCGTGCGCCATGGGCGAAGTCTGGCTCCGGCGGAGCACGGGTGTGACCCAGCAAGCATCCGTGATGGTGCCTGGAGGCCGGTTCGGCCTCGCCGTCCGCGTGCGGCGGCTGGCGGGACGCTCGCTTGTCGCGCTCGGGCTGGTCGCGGGCTCGGCCGGCTGCATTCTGACCCAGGACATCCCAGATCCGGCGCTCGACGTGCCGCAGGGCTATAAGGCCGCGCGGCTTGGCCGATCGGGCGACGCGCTTCCGACGCTCGACTGGTGGCGCGGCTTCCGCTCCAAGGAGCTGACGCAGCTGATGGAGGAGGCGCAGACCGTCAACCTCGACATCGCGGCTGCCGTGGCGCGCTTCCGCCA
The DNA here is from genome assembly GCF_040446015.1 of Bradyrhizobium sp. INPA03-11B. Taxonomy (NCBI): domain Bacteria; kingdom Pseudomonadati; phylum Pseudomonadota; class Alphaproteobacteria; order Hyphomicrobiales; family Nitrobacteraceae; genus Bradyrhizobium; species Bradyrhizobium sp. INPA03-11B. The sequence continues at coordinate 19,229 of NZ_JASGSR010000044.1, read as the reverse complement.
GGCCGACGCGCTGGCGCGGCAAGCCGGTGCGGCGCTGCTGCCGACCCTCAATCTCAATGGATCGGAGACCTACTCGCGCACCTCCGGCTCCAGCGCCAGCGGTCTCACCAATGGCGGGCGCGAGGTGGTGAACTACAATGCCTCGCTCAGCGCCAGCTATCAGCTCGACTTCTGGGGCCAGAATCGCGACGCAGCGCAGGCGGCGGAGGAGACCGCCGTCGCCAACCGGTTCGACCGCGAGGTGGTGGCGCTGACCACGCTCAGCAGCGTCGCCAACGCCTATTTCACGGTGCTTGCCACCCAGGACCGGCTGCGCACCGCGCAGCGCAATATCGCCAGCGCCGAGCGCATCCTCAACGCGATCAAGGACCGCTTCAAGGCCGGCACCGGATCCGATCTCGACGTCGCGCAGCAGGAGAGCGTGCTGGCGAACCAGCGTGCGCTGGTGCCGCCGTTGCGGCAGACGCTCGAGCAGAACATCAACGCGCTCGCGGTGCTGGTGTCGCGGCCGCCGGAGAGCGTGCGCGTTGCCGGCGGCTCGCTCAACTCGGTTGCGATCCCGCGCGTCACGCCGGGTCTGCCGTCCGAATTGCTGACCCAGCGTCCCGATATCCGCAGGCAGGAGGCACAGCTCGCATCCGCCACCGCCAATGTCGGCAGCGCGCGGGCGCAGTTCTTCCCGAGCATCCAACTGACCGGGACGGGCGGCTACCAGAGCCAGGCACTGGTCTCGCTGTTCCAGCCGCACGCGGCCTTCTTCAACCTGGTCGGCAGCATGACCCAGCCGATCTTCGACGGTGGCCGGATCCTCGGCAATTTCGAAAACGCGAAGGCGAAGCAGGACGAGCTGCTGCAGACCTACCGCAAGACGGTCGTGCAATCGTTCACCGATGTCGACAACGCGCTGGTCGCGATCCGTGAGACGACGCGGCGGCTGCAGTTGCAGCGCGACGTGCTGTCGTCGTCGCGGCGCGCCTTCGATCTGGCCGAGCAGCAGCTCAAGGCCGGCACCGCCGACATCGTAACTGTGCTAAACACGCAGCTGACCTTGTTCCAGGCGGAAGATGCTTATTCGCAGGCCCAACTGGCCCGGCTTTTGGCGATCGTAAGCCTGTATCAGGCCTTGGGGGGCGGCTGGGAACCGAAGATGGAAAGACCGGTCGATGCTCTTTAAGCCCGACTCCAAGGAAAACGACAGGGATGACGAGAAAAGCACTGCGCCGCGCAAGCGGAGCCTGATCTCGCGCCTGCTTGGGCGCATGGTGTCGCTGCTCATCACGCTCGTGATCCTGGGCGGGCTCGGCTATCTCGGCTGGCTTGCTTTCCAGCCCAAGCCAAATGGAGGCGGCGGGCGCGGCGCGGGCGCGCGGCCCGATCTGCCGGTACCGGTGCTTGCGGTCACGCCACAGGTGCATGACGTGCCGGTCTATCTCGACGGCGTCGGCTCGGTGAAGGCGTTGAACACGGTCACCGTTCGCTCGCAGGTCGACGGCAAGCTGCTCAAGGTCAATTTCGCCGAGGGCCAGGACGTCAAGAAGGACGACGTGCTCGGCGAGATCGATCCAGCGATCTACCAGGCGCAATACGATCAGGCGGTGGCCACGAAGGCCAAGGACGAAGCGCTGCTCGCCAATCAGAAGATCGACCTTGCCCGCTATGAGCAACTCGCTGCCACCAATGCGGGCTCCAAGCAGCAGGCCGACACGCAGCGCGCGCTGGTCGCGCAGCAGCAGGCCATCATCAAGGCCGACCAGGCCCAGATCGACAATGCGCGCACCACGCTCGGCTACACCAAGATTATTGCGCCAATTTCCGGTCGCGCCGGCCTGCGCCAGGTCGACCAGGGCAACATCATTCACGCCTCCGACACCACCGGGCTCGTGATCCTGGCCCAGCTGCAGCCGATCGCGGTGTGGTTCAGCCTGCCGCAGCAGCAGATCATGCGGGTCAACGCCGCGGCCGCGAAGGGCCAGCTCGCGGTCGACGTGTTCGGCAATGACGGCGTCACCGTGATCGATACCGGCAAGCTGACCGGCATCGACAATCAGGTCGATCCGACCACCGGCACGCTGAAGCTGAAGGCCGAGCTCCCGAATGCCAGCTATCAGCTCTGGCCCGGGCAGTTCGTCAATGTGCGGCTCAAGGTCGAGACCCTGCCGCAGGCGATCGTGGTGCCGACCTCGGCGGTGCAGCGCGGTCCGGCCGGCACGTTCAGCTATGTGATCGGCGCGGACAACATCGTCACCGCCAAGCCGGTGACGGTCACGCAGCAGAACGAGCATGAAGCCGTCATCGCCAGCGGCCTGACCACGTCCGACCGCGTCGTCACGACGGGCTTCGCCAATCTCGCCGACGGCGCCAAGGTCATCGTCGGCAAGGACGACGGGCCGCCGGCCGCCGATCTCGCGCCGCGCAAGCGCAGCCGCAGTCCCGACGGCAAAACCGGGGGCCAGAGCAAAGACGGCAAGCAGGACGGGCAGGGCAAGAATGGCGAGCACCGCGGCCGGCCCGAGCACAGCGAAGGCGACCAGAAGGGGCAGACCGGACCGGCGCCCGCGCCGGCGGCAGGGGGCGAACAGTCGGGTGGCGCGCCGAAGGGGCAGCCATGACCGGCATCCCGACCTCGTAATGTCCGACGCTAAAGCGAGAACGCAACCATGAGCGTCTCCGAACCGTTCATCCGCCGGCCGATCGCCACCTCGCTGCTCGGCATCGCCCTGATGATCGGCGGCGCGCTCGGCTATTGGGCGTTGCCGGTCTCGGCGCTGCCGCAGGTCGACTTTCCGACCGTGCAGGTGACGACGCAGCTGCCCGGCGCGAGCCCCGACGTGGTGGCCTCGCTGATCACGGCGCCGCTGGAGCGGCAGCTCGGGCAGATCCCGTCACTGTCGTCGATGAATTCGACCAGCTCGTTCGGCGTCAGCCAGATCTCGCTGCAGTTCGACCTCAATCGCGACATCGACGGCGCCACCCAGGACGTGCAGGCCGCGATCAACGCCGCGGCCGGCATCCTGCCGAAGACGCTGCCGTACCCGCCTGTCTACGCCAAGGTGAACCCTGCGGACGCGCCGGTCATGACCCTGGCGCTGACCTCGGACACGATCTCGCTGCGGGCGATGAGCGATCTCGCCGACACCATCCTGGGCCAGCGGCTGAGCCAGATTTCCGGCGTCGGCCGGGTCTCGATCCTTGGCGGCCTCAAGCCGGCAGTGCGCGTGCAGGCCGACCTCGCGCGGCTTGCGGCCTACGGCATCGCGATGGAGGATTTGCGCAGCGCGATCGCCGGCGCCAACGTCTCGGGACCGAAGGGTTCGCTCGACGGCGCCCAGCAGTCCTACACCATCGCCGCCAACGACCAGATCGCAGCCGCCGACGCCTACCGGCCGATCATCATCGCCTACCGCAACGGCTCACCGGTCACGATCGGCGACGTCGCGCAGATCGTGGACGGGCTGGAGAACGACCGCACCGGCGGCTGGTACCAGGGCACACCGGCGGTCATCATCGACATCCAGCGCCAGCCCGGCGCCAACGTCATCGACGTCGTCAAGCAGATCCGCGGCGAAATCCCTCGGCTGCAGCGCTCGGTGCCGGCCGGCGTCAAGTTGACCATCGTCTCCGACCGCACGGTGGCGATCCGCGCCTCGGTCCGCGACGTCCAATTCACGCTGATCCTGAGCGTCGTGCTGGTGACCTTGGTGGTGCTGCTGTTCCTGCGGTCACTGCGCGCGACCCTGATCGCCGGCGTCGCGCTGCCGCTGTCGCTGATCACGAGCTTCGGCATCATGTATTTCGCCGGCTTCAGCCTCGACAATCTGTCGCTGATGGCGCTGACCATCGGAACCGGCTTCGTGGTCGACGACGCCATCGTCATGATCGAGAACATCGTCCGCCACATGGAAGGCGGCGAGACGGTTATGGAAGCCTCGATGAAGGGCGCCAGCGAGATCGGCTTCACGGTGATCTCGCTGACGGTCTCGTTGATCGCCGTGTTCATCCCGCTGTTGTTCATGTCCGGCCTGGTCGGCCGCATGTTCCGCGAATTCGCGCTGACCTTGACGATTGCGGTCGTGACCTCGGCGATCGTGTCGCTGACGCTGACGCCGATGATGTGCTCGCGGCTGCTCAAGAACATCCACGAGGAAATGGCGGTTCCGGGCCTTGCCGCGGTCAGCCGCTTCATCGACCGGATGGTGGAGTTCTACCATCGCACGCTGCTCTGGGTGCTGCAGCGCCAGCGCGCGACGCTGCTGGTGACGTTCGCGACCATCGCGCTGACGCTGATCATGTATGTGCTGGCGCCGAAGGGCTTTTTGCCGCTGCAGGACACCTCCTCGATCACGGCGGTGACCGAAGCTGGTCCCGACGTCTCGTTCGCCGAGATGCAGCGGCGGCAGAGCGCCGTCTCCGACATCATCAAGGCCGACCCCGACGTGGTCGGCGTGGTCTCGGTGATCGGCTCGGGTTCGGTCAATCCGACCACCAATGTCGGCCGTCTGGTGATGACCCTGAAGCCGCTCGACCAGCGGCGCGACGGCGTCGTCAACGTGATCGAGCGGTTGAAGCAGAAGATATCGACAGTCCCCGGCATGACCGTCTACTTCCAGCCCGTGCAGGATGTGCAGATCTCGACCCAGTCGAGCCGCTCGCAATACCAATACACGCTGACCGCGACCGATGCCGCCGAAGTCTCGCAATGGGCCCAGAAGCTGGTCGCCGAGATGCGGCGCGACCCGATCTTCCGCGACGTCTCCTCGGAGGCGCAGGAGGGCGGCTTGCGCGCGGCGCTCGACATCAACCGCCAGCGCGCCGGCCAGCTCGGCGTCAATCTTCAGGGCGTCACCGACACGCTGAACGACGCCTTCGCGCAGCGCCAGATCTCGACGATCTACGGCCAGGCCAACCAGTACCGCGTGGTGCTGGAGGCGCTGCCGATGTACCAGCGCGACCCGTCGATCCTCGACAAGCTTTATCTGCCCGGCGCGAACGGCGCGCAGGTGCCGCTGTCCGCGGTGGCGACGCTGGTCCGCACCACGGCGCCGCTCGCGATCTCGCACCAGGCGCAATTCCCCTCGGTTTCGCTCAGCTTCAACCTGGCGCCCGGGGAGGCGCTGGGCGACGCGGTCGTCGCGGTCAAGGCGATCGAGAGCAGGATCGGGATGCCCGGCAGCATCGTCGGCATCTATTCCGGCGACGCCGCCGAGTTCGCGCGCTCGCTTGCCGGGCAGCCCTGGCTGATCCTGGCCGCGATCATCACGATCTACATCGTGCTCGGCGTGCTCTACGAGAGCTACATCCACCCGATCACTATCCTGTCGACGCTGCCCTCGGCCGGCGTCGGCGCCATCCTCGCGCTGATGCTGTGCGGGCAGGACCTGTCGGTGATCGGCCTGATCGGCATCATCCTCTTGATGGGCATCGTCAAGAAGAACGCCATCATGATGATCGACTTCGCGCTGGAGGCCGAGCGCCATCAGGGCATGTCGTCCTATGACGCCATCGTGCAGGCCTGCCTGTTACGATTCCGGCCGATCATGATGACGACGCTGGCCGCGCTGTTCGGCGCGCTGCCGCTCGCGATCGAAAGCGGCACCGGTGCCGAGCTGCGCTTCCCGCTCGGTATCTCGATCATCGGCGGCCTGCTGCTCAGCCAGCTGCTGACGCTGTACACCACGCCGGTGATCTATCTCGCGCTCGACCGGCTCAACCGGCGGATCGAGCGGGCGGTGCCGGAGCCAGGTCCCAGCGGACCGCCGATCGCGGGCGCCACCGAGGGCATGCAGTGATCTCGATCTCCGAGCCCTTCATCCGCCGGCCGGTGGGCACCACCTTGCTGGCGATCGGGCTGTTCCTGGTCGGGATCGTCGCCTACGAGTTCCTGCCGGTGTCGTCGGTCCCGAACGTCGACTTCCCGACCATCCGGGTGTCGGCGTCTCGGCCCGGCGCCGATCCCTCCGTGATGGCTTCGACCGTTGCCGCGCCGCTGGAGCGCAAGCTCGGCACCATCTCGGGCGTCGACCAGATCACCTCGACGAGCTCGCTCGGCGTCACCAGCATCCAGGTGCAGTTCTCGATCGGCCGCGACATCGACCGCGCCGCACGCGACGTGCAGGCCGCGATCAATGCTTCGCTCGCCGATCTGCCGAGCGACCTGCCGTCGCTGCCCAAGTTCCGCAAGGCCAATCCGGCCGCGGCACCGGTGTTCGTGCTGGCGCTGACCTCGAAGACGATCTCGACCAGCGCGATGTACGACGTCGCCGACACCGTGCTGGCGCAGCGCATCTCGCAGGTGCCGGGGGTCGGCGAGGTCACCGTCAGCGGCGCCGACCAGCCGGCAGTGCGTATCGCGCTCAATCCGGTGTCGCTGGCAAATGCCGGGATCTCGACCGACGACGTCCGGCTCGCGGTCATCAATGCCAATCCGCTCGGCCCCGTCGGCATTTTCAATGGCGACCGGCTGAGCGAGACGCTGTCGATCAACAAGCAGATGCGCACCGCGGCCGAGTTCCGCGACATCCTCATCAAGAGCTCGAACGGCAATTTTGTCCGTCTCTCTGACGTCGCCGAGGTCGAGGATTCCGTCCGCAACTCGCGCTCGATCGCCTGGTTCAACAAGCAGCCGGCGGTGCTGATCCAGATCACCAAGCAGGGCGATGCCAACGTCATCGACACCGTCGACAACGTCCGCCGGTTGCTGCCTGACTTGAGGAAGTGGATTCCGGCCGGTGTCGAGATCTCGACCCTGGTCGATCGCACCGGAACGATCCGCGCCAGCGTCGAGGACATGCAGTTCACGCTGCTGGCGACAGCCATACTCGTGATGGTCGTGGTGTTCGTGTTCCTGCGCCGGATCGTGCCGACGATCGCGGCCGGCGTCTCGGTGCCGCTGGCGCTGGCCGGTACCTGCGCCGGGATGTGGCTCGCCGGCTTCTCGATCGACAACCTGTCGCTGATGGCGCTCGCGATTTCGGTCGGCTTCGTGGTCGACGACGCCATCGTGATGATCGAGAACATGTACCGCAATCTCGAGCAGGGCATGGCGCCGTATCCGGCGGCGGTCGAGGGCGCCAAGCAGATCGGCTTCACCGTGCTGTCGATCTCGCTGTCGCTGATCGCAGCCTTTACGCCGCTGATCTTCATGGACGGGATCGTCGGCCGGCTGCTGCGGGAGTTCTCGCTGACCCTGACGTTTGCCATCATCGTGTCGACCCTGGTGTCGGTGACGATCACGCCGATGATCTGCGCGCACTACATCAAGGAGGCGACCTCCGATCGCGCCACCTGGTACGACCGCGCCATCGAGGGTGCGCTGTCGCGGGTCGTGGCATTCTATACGTCGACCCTGCGGATCGTGCTCGGCTATCCCTTCCTGACCCTGATTGTGTTCTTCGCCACCGTCGCATTGACGGTGACGCTCTACATCAAGACGCCGAAGGGCTATTTCCCGACCGACGACAGCGGATTCGTGATCGGTTCGACACGGGCCTCGGCCGATATCTCGTTCCAGTCGATGCTCCAGTTGCAGCAGCGGCTCGCCGACATCGTGATGGCCGATCCCGCGGTCGCCGGCATCGGGTCGTCGGTCGGCTCCGGCGGCGGCCCGGGCGGCGCCACCTCCAACCGCGGCACGATGTTCATCAGCCTGAAACCGCCGGAGGAGCGGGCAGGCCTATCGACCGCCCAGGTGATCGACCGGCTGCGCCGCAATCTGTTCATGGTGCCCGGCATCCGCCTGTTCATGTTCGCCGCCCAGGACATCCGCACCGGCGGCCGGCAGAGCGATTCCGACTACCAGTACACGCTCGCCTCGACCGATCTCGATCTGTTGCAGAAATGGGCGCCGCTCGTCGCCAAGCGCATGGAGACCGTGGAGGGCATCACCGACGTCTCCTCCGACCGCGATCCCGGCGGCCTGCAGCTCAACCTCGTGATCGACCGCAAGATCGCCTCCAGCCTCGGCGTCCGGGTGCAGGACATCGACAACGCGCTCAACAACGCCTTCTCGCAGCGGCAGATCTCTTACATCTACACCCAGCGCAACCAGTACGTAGTGGTGCTCGAGATCGACCCGAAATTCCAGAGCGATCCCTCGAACCTCGAGCGCATCTATGTCGCCGGCGCCAATGACGTGCAGGTGCCGCTGTCGGCGCTGGTGCACTACCAGCGCGGACTGTCGGCGCTGGCGGTCTACCACTCCGGCGGCTTCCCCTCGACCACGGTGTCGTTCAACCTGTTGCCGGACGTGCCGCTGGAGGTCGCGACCACCAACATCCAGCAGGCGGTCAATGAGCTGCACATGCCGGAGGGCATCCGCGGTAGCTTCGACGGCAATGCCGGCGACTTCAACAAGACCAGCGGGCGGCAGCCGCTGTTGATCCTCGGCGCGCTGATCGCGATGTATATCGTGCTCGGCGTGCTCTATGAGAGCCTCGCGCATCCGATCACGATCATCTCGACACTGCCGTCGGCCGGCCTCGGCGCCTTGCTGGCGCTGCAGGTGACCAACACGCCGCTGACCGTGATCGCCTTCGTCGGCATCATCCTCCTGATCGGCATCGTCAAGAAGAACGGCATCATGATGGTCGACTTCGCGCTGGAGGCCGAACGGCATCAGGGCCTGTCGTCGCGGGATGCGATCTTCGAGGCCTGCCGGGCGCGCTTCCGCCCGATCCTGATGACGACGATGGCGGCGCTGTTTGCCGGCATTCCGCTGGTCATTGCGACCGGCCCGGGCACCGAGCTGCGGCGGCCGCTCGGCATTACCATCATCGGCGGCCTGTTCGTGTCGCAGATCCTGACGCTCTACACCACGCCTGTGATCTATCTGTTGATCGACCGGCTGCGTCAGCGCCGCGAGCCGTCAGGCGTGCACGCGCCGGCGGAATAGTTTGAATTGCGCCGTCGTGGGCGTATAGCGAAGCGATGTCCGAACCGACCGAAGTCAAATCCGACGTTATCGCCGAGATCGAGGATTGCGCGCATTGCGGCAAGCCGCTGCCGCTGTGCATCTGCGACAGCGTCACGCCGATCGAGAGCCGCATCCAGCTCCTGATCCTGATCCATCCGCAGGAGCAGGACAGGGCGCTCGGCACCGCGCGGCTGCTGGCGCAGCATTTCGAGAATGCGGTGGTGCGGATCGGGTTGTCGTGGCCGAGCCTTGCCAAGGCGCTCGGCCGGCCGGTGCCCGACCCCTCGCGCTGGGCGGTGCTCTATCTCGGCTCGGCCAAGGTCGAGGACCTCGAGACCGATGCCGAGATCGTCGCGATCAACCGCAAGGGCGAGCTCGAGCCGCATCAGCGCGCGATCCTGTCGGACATCGAGGGCGTTGTGCTGCTCGACGGCACCTGGAGCCAGGCCAAGGCGCTGTGGTGGCGCAATGCCTGGATGCTGAAGTGCCAGCGGGTGATTCTCGGGCCGAAACGCCCCTCGCTGTACGGCAAGCTGCGCCGGGAACCGCGGCGCGACGGTTTGTCCACCATCGAGGCGGCCGCGATCCTGCTGGCCGGGCTGCAGAAGCGGCCCGATATCGCCGCAACGTTAACCGACAGTTTCGAGCGGATGCTGGCGAGATTCCGCGAAGTCCAGGCCAAAATGCCGGAATTGGCGCCAAAACCTAGGAAACGGGACTACCGGAGGCGCCGGCGTTAGCTGTTGGGCTTGGTTGCCTATCTGAGAGAGGGCGTATATGAAGTGCGCCGCAAGGGGCCACGTGGCGGAGTGGTTACGCAACGGTCTGCAAAACCGTGTACACCAGTTCAATTCTGGTCGTGGCCTCCACTCATCTCAATCAATGGCTTGCAGCCAACAAATGAGAAGCCGCATTAGCTCGCGGCGTACCAACCTTCAGGAAACGGAATCAGCGGCCACGGCGCCTGGTTGTCATTGGCAGCGCGCGGCGGCGGCTGAATGCGGGGCGAGGGTTGGGCCACGAAATCCTCCTGAGCAATAGGCGCGATCGCCGTTCGCACGGCGTCCAGCAGCAGATCAAATTCGACTTCGCTCATCGCGCCCTCCGAGGTTCGAGAGCGCAATGGTCGCAAAACTGTCTTCGGTCCGGATTGAGCGATTCGTTCGAATTTTATGAAAAGAACGATGGCGCCCTGTTTGGTTAACAAATCGCTGATGATCCCTTCGGGAACCTAGGTCGGCACCGCCGCACCTCGTGTGAGACAAATCACATCTTGCGAAAAACTCTTCCCGGAATTCTCGACAGTATTCATAGCCGTCAAATATCGCAGGAATTTTAGGAAGACGTGACAACCGGGGCAAGCAGACCGCAGTGTTGCCTATTGTGTGGTGCATCGATCCTCGGCCCTCGCTGACTTCGTTCGCCAGAGCCGGGCAGCGCCGCTCTACGCCCGATGCCTATCGCCCCTGCGCGGCGGAAATTCCGGCGGTCGGCGCGAATGTGGTCAAGCCAGCCCGTTGAGGTCATCCGGCAGCATGGTCTTGAATTGCGTCAGCACCTGTCGCGCCTTTTTCGGCGGCAGCGTGATCGCGTGGCGTACGGCAGCCGCGATCAGCGTCATCGTCAGTGCTGAGAAGGTGGCGAGGGTGGCAGCCGCCACGCCCGGCGCAACCCGCCGGATCGCGTCGGACAGCAGGCCGGAAAGCACGGCCATGTCATCCGCATCGAGCTTTTGCAGGGCGCGGTCGGCCTGCGTCGCCTGCCAGATGTCGCGCATGACCGGCACCCGTATGAACATCTCATAGTAGCTGTCGACGATCCGGCAAAGCGCGGGATGCAGGTCGCGCGGGGCCGTGACTGCAGCCAGATCTCGCCTGACACAATCGCGTCCGATGGCGTTGTGCCGTTCCGCCAGCGTGCCGATGATCGCGGCCTTGTCCGGGAAATATTGGTAGAGCGAGCCGAATGCGACGCCGCTGCGTTCGACGATGTCGCTCATCCGGAAGGCCTCGCTGCCTTTCTCCGCCATGATCTCGGTCGCGCAGGCGAGGATGCGCTCGAACCGCTCGCGGCTGCGCTGCTGCGTCGGGGCAAGCCGTGCCAGCCCGGGCAGGGGGGCCGCCACGGGCGCGGCCTTTCGTCTCGCCACCTTCTGTCTCCTTCGAAATCGGGTTGACGTCTGTAATACGAGAGTTTATCGCATTTCACAAATGCGAGTATCTCTCGCATTCGGAGATGGAGCGATGCGCAATATCCTGACTTCGGGCTTGTTGTGGTTTTCCGCGCTCGGCTGCGGCCTGCTTGCCGGGCTCTATTTCGCGTTCTCGACGTTCGTAATGACCGCGCTCGGCCGCATCGACCAGGCCGCCGGCATCTCGGCGATGAACGCGATCAATGTCGACATTGTGCGTTCGCTGTTCATGCCGGTCTTCCTCGGCACCACGCTGTCCTGCGCCGTGCTGGTCGTGCTCGGTGCGCTCAGATGGCAGGAGCCGGGCGCCATCGCGATGATTTGCGGCGGCGGCCTCTATGTCCTCGGGATGTTCGTCGTCACCGCCGTCTTCAACGTGCCCCTGAACGACCAGCTTGCGGCCACAGATCCCGCCAGCACCGCGGCAGCGCCGGTCTGGGCGCGCTATCTAACCGACTGGACCTTCTGGAACCACGTGCGGACCATCGCTTCGCTCGCGGCGACCGCGCTGTTCATCGTCGCGATCGCCGCGCGTTGATCGGAACGCAGAAGGCTCTGGCAGGGCGCTTTGCATTTTGTGCGCTACGACCCCGGTACCAAGACCACCTCGTTCAACGCGGAATGACATGAAGGGGGCGGGACCCCCGGCCGGGAATCACGGCGCGACCGTAATGCCGCGCCATTGGTCCATCCCGGCCACCGGGCGCCGAGAACGGGACAATCGGGACAGCCCTGCATTGCCCTGGGACGCCGGCAAACCCTTGCATTGCAGCGGTTTACCGTCTTGGGCTAAAGTTTCGCCGAAGGCCCATTTGGTTCTTTGCAAGCCCGAAAGGCTTTGTTATACGCTGCCCGCTCGCGAACACTTTGTTCGCCTATTCCTCGGTAGCTCAGCGGTAGAGCATTCGACTGTTAATCGAATGGTCGCTGGTTCGAATCCAGCCCGGGGAGCCAGCTTTGCTGGCCCACCAACATCGTCATCGACAATCACAAGCACGTGGTCCGCAACACGCGAACCAAAAGCGTCGTCAAATCGACTCAATAACTGTCGACACTTCGTCGTGCCGGGTCTTGAGAGGTGATTTTGATGGCCATTAACCTGATCGACCTGTCGATGCCCCAGCCGACGCTTGTTCCGCATGATGCTCCCGTCATCAGCGACGATGAGTGTGTCCGCCGGCTCGCGAGGGCCGTCGAGGAACATGATTCCGAGCATCTCGATGAAGTGGCCCGCCTGATCGGCCGGCTTGCGGTCACGATCGAATAGAGCGCAGCCCCGGAGCATCCCGCACGCCAACGGCGTGTTGCGTTTTGGCGGAGCTTGTTCCAAAAGATGGCCCTGTTCTAGCTTCTCCAGCGGCAATGCCGCGACTTGCAGGGTCCCCGCCAATGACCGGTTTTTCGACCGCGCGCCAGTACATGGTCGATGGTCAGGTGCGTCCGAGCGACGTGACCGATGATCGTATTCTCGAAGCCATGCTGACCGTGCCGCGCGAAGTATTCGTGCCGGCCAGCAAGCAGGCGCTCGCCTATCTGGACCTCGATCTCGATGTCGCCGAGGGCGGCGCGGCCAGGCGCTGCCTGATCACGCCGGCGCTGCTCGCCAGGATGCTGCAGGCCGCCGAGATCAAGGCCACCGACCGCGTCCTGGTCGTCGGCTGCGCCACCGGCTACGCCGCCGCGATCGTGGCGCGCTTTGCCGAGCAGGTCAGCGCCACCGAGAGCGATCCGGCGCTTGCCGCGAAAGCGACCGCAGCGTTCGCCCAGCTCGGGATCCGGAATGTGACGGTCAAAACCGCAGGTTCCGCGGACGGCGATGCCGCTGGCGCGCCATATGACGTCATCGTCCTCAACGGCGCGACCGAGATCCTCCCGACCGGGCTGTTTGGCCAGCTCAAGGAGGGAGGGCGGCTGGTCGGGGTGTTCGGCCTGATGCCGCCGCCGCGCGCCACCCTCGTGACGCACTCCCACGGGGATTTCGGACATCGCGAGCTGTTCGACGCCACCGCCCCGGTGCTGCCCGGACTGGAGCGGCTTCCCGCCTTCGTCTTCTGACCTGACCGCTACCGCGCTGCGCCAGCTGATAAAATCCCGTTCTGAATCAGAAGTGTGGCCCGTTTGCCCCATGTGAAGAGTTTCCACCATGTTCCGTTGCGGGGTAGTTCCGTTACCCATAGCTGCGGACTAAGGTGAGGCGGGACTCACTTCGTCTGAAGCGACCGCCGGAACTGACTTGCGTGTGGAGACGGCGACTACAATGATTGGATTACCGGGGATGCGAGGGGTGAAGGCTATCACCGCGGCTGCGACTGCCGCCCTTCTGTTGGCGGAGCTGGGCCCAGTGCCTGCGCTCGCCGAAACTATCGAGTCCGCGCTGGTGCGGTCCTACCAGAACAATCCCCAGCTGAACGCGCAACGTGCGTTGGTGCGGTCGACAGACGAAAACGTTCCGCAGGCACTCTCGGGTTACCGTCCGAAGGTCTCGCTGACCGCAACGGCTGGCGGACAATACACCGATGAGCAGTTGGCGCCGGGAAGCGCGCCCGTGTCGGGTGTGAGCCGGCAGCGCACCGTTGGCATCACCGCCAGCCAGTCGCTGTTCAACGCGCAGAACGCTCCCAAAGTACGCCAGGCCGAAAGCCAGGTGTCGTCGGCACGTGAAGGTTTGCGCGCGCTCGAGCAGTCGGTGCTCCTGAGCGCGGCCACGATCTATATGGACTATCTGCGCGACGCGGCGATCGTCGAGGTCCAGCGCAGCAACACGCGCGTGCTGGAACAGACGTTGAAGCAGACCCAGGACCGCTTCAACGTCGGCGAGGTGACGCGCACGGACGTCGCGCAATCCGAGGCCCAGCTCGCGGCCGGCAGAACCCAGCAGCTCACCGCAGAATCGAATCTGACGACGACGCGATCGAACTACCGCCGCATCATCGGCGTCGAACCGCAGAATCCCGCACCGGGCTCGCCGGTCGACCGGTTCCTGCCGTCGTCGCTGTCGGCTGCTGTCGAACTTAGTCTGACCCAGAATCCGAACGTCACCGCGGCGATGTACGGCGTCGACGTCAACTTCCTGCAGACCAAGGTTGCCGAAGGCGCGCTGTTGCCGACGGTTGGGCTGCAGGCGTCGGTCAGCCAGGGCTACGAAACCCAGTTGACCGTGTACCGCCTCTTCAACGCCTCGGTCGGCGTTCAACTGTCGCTGCCGATCTACCAGGGCGGCGCTGAATACTCGCTGATCCGCCAGTCCAAGGAATCGCTTGCGCAGCAGCGCCTGGTGCTGGACCAGACCAGGGATCAGGCGCGTGCCAACGTCGTCACCGCCTGGGGTCAGCTGGTCGCCGGCAAGTCGCAGGTGGCATCGGCGCAGGCGCAGGTGACCGCGTCCGAAATCGCGCTGAACGGCGTGCGCGAAGAGGCCAAGGCCGGCCAGCGCACCACGCTCGACGTGCTCAACGCGCAGCAGGCGCTCGTCAACGCGCGCAATGCGCTCGTCACGGCGCAGCACGACCGCGTCGTCGCATCCTACAATGTGCTGAACTATATCGGCCGCCTGTCGCCGCAGGTGATGGGCCTTTCGACCAACATCTATGATCCGAGCGTGCACTACCAGCAGGTTCGTGACAATTGGGCCGGCGTTCGCACGCCCGACGGCCGCTAAACACCTTCACTTCATCATCGCTTGTCGCGCCATGTTTGTGGTTCTGAGTTAATCAGGACCACAAACGGGCGCGTTTGCTTGCAATCGATAATTGGCCTGACATACCGTTTTGTCGGGCAGCAAGGCGATTCGCGGCGAGCCGGCGTAGCGTGATGACAGGTGCGACGCCACCTGTGATCACGCTGCATTGGGCGACACGAAGCTTGCAGAAAGGCCTCGGGCGGGCGTGATCTGGGGACAAGTCGGGCGGGAGCAATGAAAATCTCCGCCCGCATCATCGGAACCGGCGAATCCTCTCGGGCTTGATGTAAAATAGTTTCGATGTGGAGTCGGAGATGACGCAACCTGCGAAGGTCCAAGAACCCTCGATGGAGGAGATCCTGGCGTCGATCCGTCGCATCATTGCCGACGACGAGGCGAAGCCAGGTGCGGGCGAGAAGCCGGCCGCTGCTGCTCCACCGAAGGCCGAGCCCGCGCCACCACCGGCAGCCAAGCCCGCGATGAAGAGCCCGCCGCCCGCAGCGCCTCCGGCTGCAAAGGCCGCGGCGCCCGCGCCGAAATCACCGCCGCCCGCGCCGGCAGCGGCTGCCAGCAACAGCCAGGACGACATCGATTCACTCCTGGCCAGCCTCGACGAGGCGACGCCCGCGGCCGAGATCAGGCCGTCGCCGCAGCCGGAAGCCCAGCCCGAAGCCGACGTGTTTGAGCTCACCGACGACATGGCGCTGCCGGAGCCGGCCCCCGCGCCATCGTTCCGCAAGGTCGAGCCGCAGGACGACGTCGAATTCACCGAGGCCCGCACCCGAGCGCCCGCTCAGGAATCCGTTCGAGAGCCAGTCCGAGAACCGCCGGCGATCGAAACCGCGCCGATGCAGCAGATCATCTCGGGAACCACGATGCGGGCGGTCGAATCCGCCTTCAACTCGCTGGCCAACACCGTGCTGAGCAACAATGCTCGGACGCTGGAGGATCTGGTCAAGGAGATGCTGCGGCCGATGCTGAAGTCCTGGCTGGACGACAATCTGCCGGGCTTGGTCGAGCGGATCGTCAAGGCCGAGATCGAGCGGGTATCCCGCGGTCGATAGCCCGCCCCGCAGGGGCTTGGCAGCCCTCATTCCGTCCCCAAATGCCCAAAACGCCGTTTTGACGTGCCGGTCCGGTTGACTTGGTGCGCTCCGGCGGCTTTCTAACCTTTCCCCATGGTCCACAGCGCATTGTCATGATCGAGAAAAACTACCAGCCCGCCGATATCGAGCACCGCATGGCCCGGATCTGGGAGGAGAGCGGTGCGTTCAAGGCCGGCCGGCCGGAGCGCAAGGACGCCGCGCCCTTCACCATCGTGATCCCGCCGCCGAACGTGACCGGCTCGCTGCACATGGGCCACGCGCTCAACAACACGCTGCAGGACATCCTGTGCCGCTTCGAGCGGATGCGCGGCCGCGACGTGCTGTGGCAGCCCGGCACCGACCACGCCGGCATCGCCACCCAGATGGTGGTCGAGCGCCAGCTGATTGAACGGCAGGAGCCGGGCCGGCGTGACATGGGCCGCGCCAAGTTCCTCGAGCGCGTCTGGCAGTGGAAGGCAGAGAGCGGCGGCACCATCGTCAACCAGCTCAAGCGGCTCGGCGCGTCCTGCGACTGGTCGCGCGAGCGTTTCACCATGGACGAGGGCCTGTCGCGCGCCGTCGTCAAGGTGTTCGTCGAGCTGCACCGCGATGGCCTGATCTACAAGGACAAGCGCCTGGTCAACTGGGACCCGAAGCTGCTCACCGCGATCTCCGATCTCGAGGTGCAGCAGGTCGAGGTCAAAGGCCATCTCTGGTACCTGCGCTACCCGATCGAGGGTCGCAGCTTCAGCCCCGACGATTCGAAATCGTTCATCGTGGTCGCGACCACGCGGCCCGAGACCATGCTGGGCGACACCGCGGTCGCGGTGCATCCGGACGACGAGCGCTACACCGATCTGGTCGGCAAGCACGTCATCCTGCCGCTGGTCGGCCGCAAGATTCCGATCGTCGCCGACGATTATTCAGATCCGGAGAAGGGCTCGGGTGCCGTCAAGGTGACGCCGGCGCACGACTTCAACGACTTCGAGATCGGCAAGCGGCACGGCCTGCCGCAGATCAGCGTGCTCGATCAGGAAGGCTGCCTCAGCCTCTCCGACAACGAGGACTATCTGCGCGGCCTGCCTGTTGGCGCCGACGAATTCGCCGCCGAGTTCGACAAGATCGAGCGGTTCGCCGCGCGCAAGAAGATCGTCGCAAGGCTGGAGGAGTTCGGCTTCCTCGAGCGGATCGAGCCCAACACCCACATGGTGCCGCATGGCGACCGCTCCGGCGTCGTGATCGAGCCGTATTTGACCGACCAATGGTATGTCGACGCCAAGACGCTGGCGCAGCCTGCGATGGCGGCGGTGCGCTCGGGCGAAACCACGTTCGTGCCGAAGAACTGGGAAAAGACCTATTTCGAGTGGATGGAGAACATCCAGCCCTGGTGCATCTCGCGCCAGCTCTGGTGGGGCCATCAGATCCCGGCCTGGTACGGCCCGGACGGCAAGGTGTTCGTCGCCGAGACCGAGGAAGAGGCGGTCGGCAACGCGCTCGGCTATTACGTCGAGCAGGAGGTCATCACGCCGGAGCAGGGCCATGACATGGCCACCGACCCCGCCAAGCGCGAGGGCTTCATCACGCGCGATGAGGACGTGCTCGACACCTGGTTCTCGTCAGCGCTGTGGCCGTTCTCGACGCTGGGCTGGCCGGACGATACGCCGGAGGTCGCACGCTACTATCCGACCAACACGCTGGTGACCGGCTTCGACATCATCTTCTTCTGGGTCGCCCGCATGATGATGATGGGCCTGCATTTCATGAAGCAGGCACCGTTCTCGACCGTCTACATCCACCGTCTCGTCCGCGACGAGAAGGGTGCCAAGATGTCGAAGTCGAAAGGCAACGTCATCGATCCGCTCGGCGTGATCGACGAATACGGCGCCGACGCGCTGCGCTTCGCGCTGACCCGCGAGGCGGCGCAGGGCCACGACATCCGGCTGTCGCCGCATTTGGTCGAGACCAACCGCAACTTCGCGACCAAGTTCTGGAACGCCTGCCGCTTCGCCGAGATGAACGAATGCGCCAAGCCGGACGGTTTCGATCCGAAGGCCGCCAAGGAAACCTTGAACCGCTGGATCGCGCACGAGACCTCGCGCGTCACCCGCGAGGTGACCGAGACGATCGAGGATCATCGCTTCAACGATGCAGCCGGCGCGATCTACCGCTTCGTCTGGAACGTGTTCTGCGACTGGTATCTCGAGCTCGCCAAGCCGGTGCTGATGGGCGAAGAGGGCGCGGCGAAGACCGAGACCCGCGCCATGATCGCCTGGGCGCGTGACGAGATCCTCAAGCTGCTGCACCCGTTCATGCCCTTCATCACCGAGGAGCTGTGGGCCGTGACTGCAAAGCGCGACGGCCTCCTGGTGCTGGCGTCCTGGCCGCGCAAGTCGGGCGTCACCGGCGAGCAGCTGGCGGCGATCGCGACCGCAGGGCCGGTCGTCGATCCGATCATTCCGCCGGTCATCGCCGCGCTCGACGCCGACGAGTTCAGCGATCCCGCGGCAGAGGCCGAGATCGGCTGGGTGGTCGATCTCGTCACCGCGATGCGGTCCGTGAAGGCGGAGATGAACATCCCGCCGTCGACGCTGACGCCGCTGGTGATCGTGACCGGCTCGGGCGAGACGCGCGATCGCGCACAGCGCTGGAACGACACCATCAAGCGCCTCGCGCGCTTGTCGGAGATCTCGTTCGCGGATGCCGCGCCGGAAGGCGCGATGCAGCTGCTCGTGCGCGGTGAAGTCGTCGCACTGCCGCTGAAGGGCGTGATCGATCTCGCGGCCGAGCGGGCGCGGCTGGAGAAGGAGCTCGGCAAGGCCGACGCCGATATCAAGCGGGTCGACGCCAAACTCTCCAACGAGAAGTTCGTCGCCAACGCGCCGGAAGAACTCGTCGAGGAAGAGAAGGAAAAGCGCGCGGCTGCGCAGGAGCGCCGCGCCAAGATCCTCGAGGCGATCGAGCGGCTGAAGAAGGCGTCATAGTAGACGCCTTGATGGTAGACGTTGTGGCGCTCAAAACCGCTTGCTGAGGAATTTCGATCCCTTCAGTCCGTAGCGCCACGGCAGCTCGACGGCCTTGGTGATGCCGATCCGGATTCCGGTGACGATGTCGGGCGTCTCGAGCCGCGCGTGGAGCGCGATCGGGGGACGGTCGAGCGGCAATTCGCTGTGGGCGATGGTGATGCCCATCGCCTCGCACAGCTTGCCTGGTCCCGAGCACAGCGCACGCTCGTCTTCCAGCCCGCGCCGCCGCCGCATCGCGGCGAGCCCATGGGTCGGCTCGATCGCACGGATCAGGACGGCGCTGGCCGAGCCCGCTTCCTCGCACACGAAGTTGACGCACCAGTGGATGCCGTAGGAGCGGTAG
>NZ_JASGSR010000043.1:0-64266 GCF_040446015.1 Bradyrhizobium sp. INPA03-11B | reverse complement strand
GGGTAGCCCCGGGCGAGATGATCGATGTGCGCGCCACTCTCACAACACCGGTCGCGTGTCTTTCCAAAATTGAGAGAGTCCGCCGTGTGGCACCCCTCTCCCCAACCCTCCCCCGCAAGGGGGGAGGGAGCCCATCCGCCGTTACGCCATGTGTGTCGAGGATCGCGATGCCGCGCCGCTAGCCCTGATGCGCCACAGCCAAAATCGTCACCGCACGTGTCTGATGACTGGGTGTCTGGAAATCGATCGTCTGTCCCACAGACAATCCGATCAGCGCGGCGCCGACCGGCGTCAGCACCGAGATGCGGCGGAGCGCGATGTCGGCTTCGTGCGGATACACCAGCACGACTTCCCTGACGTCGCCGGTCTCGTCGTCGCGATAGCGCACGCGCGAGCCCATGCGGACCACGTCATGCAGGTCGGTATCGTCGGCGACGACGCGGGCGCGGTCGGTCTCGCGCGCCAGGAACTGGGCCACGCGCGGGAATACCGCCATGCTGGAATCGGCCAGTGCGCTGAGGCGATGCGCCTCGCTCGCGGTGATCACGATCGGCGGCAATGCAGCGGCGGTAAAGCTATTCTGAATGTTTTGGGTCATGTCGGTTTGACCTTGCGGTTGATCGAAGGCGCGATAGCGCCGGCGCTCGAATGCTTCGCGCGACACGGCGGGACGAATGATTTTGATGGCGTTATGAGTCGATGACGTCGAGAATCCGGACGGCGCGCGATCGCCGGCCGGCTAATTGCCTGCGTGCAGACGTCCAGCGCGCAAGCCGAGGCGCGCAATGCGGGTGTCGATGCTCAACATGTCGATCATGGCACCATCAACATAGCCGCTGATGACGACGCATCCATTGCGGCGAAAGCGCGCACGTGCCGCGCGTCAGGGCTGGCCGATGCCGGTGAGGCCGAGCACGGCGCCGGCGGCGAGCGCGAGCAGCGGATGGATGCGGGTCGTGGTGGTGGCGATCGCGACGCCGGCCGCGATCAGGATGGTGCCCCAGCTCGAGACGGACGTGTGGGTGATGACAATGGCGCTGGCGGCGACGAGGCCGGCGGTGACAGGGACCAGCGCCGCCTGCACGGTCTTCCGCCACGGCCGGTCCTTGAAGCGTTCCCAGAGCCGCAGCGCGAAGCCGGTGACGAGCGACGATGGTCCGAACTTGGCGAGCGAGGTCACCAGCACGCCGGAGAAGCCGGCGACATGCCAGCCGACCAGCGGCACCACCATCATGTTCGGTCCGGGCGCGGCCTGCGCCAGTGCGAACAGCGCGCCGAATTCCTGCGCCGACATCCAGTGATGGATGTCGACCACCTGGCGCTGCATCTCCGGCAGGATGGTGTTGCCGCCGCCGAAGGCCAGCAGCGAGAGCTCGGCGAAGATCAGCGCGAGGGTGACGAGGGTTGCGGTCATGATGCCTGCCTCGCGCGCAAGAAGATGCTGAGCGGCGCGAGCGTCAACAAGGTCGGCAGCAGCGGCAGCCGCAACACCGCGATCGCCAGCACGCCGAGCGTGACGATCAACAGGCCGACGACATCGCGCCGCAACGGCCAGGCGATCTTGATCGCGGTGGAGATCAAAAGTCCGGCTGCCGCGGCGGCGAGCCCGCCGAACAGGTGACGCACCACCGGGTCGTTGGCGAATTGGCTGTAGATCACGCCGAGCCCGATCACGACCGCGGTCGGCACCGCGATCAGGCCGAGGATCGAAGCCAGCGCGCCGGGAATGCCGCGAAACTTCAGCCCGACCGCGACCGACATGTTGATGATGTTGCCGCCGGGCAGGAACTGGCAGAGACCGAGCAGGTCGGTGAACTCGGCACTGGAGAGCCAGCCGCGCTTCTCCACCATCATGTGGCGCGCCAGCGGCAGCACGCCGCCGAAGCCGGTCAGTCCGAGGATGAAGAAGCCCGTGAACAACTCGCCGACATCAGGTGAGACATGCTTGGTCTGTGCGGCGGGTATGGCGTCCATCGGCGGAGCGGCTCCGGTTCGTTCGTTCTTGAACCGACTCTAGTTGGCCGCGTGCCAAATATCCAATATATGGATACAAGAATTTGCATATCTCTTGCATATGGATCGCCTGATGATCGAGCTGCGCCATCTCCGCTATGCCGTTGCGGTCGCCGAGGAAGGCCACATCACCCGCGCCGCGGCGCGGCTCGGCATCCAGCAGCCGCCGCTGAGCCAGCAGATCCGCGCGCTGGAGGCCGCGATCGGCGCGCCGCTGTTTCGCCGGCAGCCGCGCGGGGTCGAACTCACCGCCGCCGGCCGCGCCTTCGTCGGCAAGGCGCGCGCGATCCTGCGCGACACCGAGCTCGCCATGGAAGCCGCGCGCCGCGCCAGCCGCGGTCAGGAGGGCCAACTTGCGATCGGCTTCACCTCTTCGGCCGCGTTCCATCCCTTCGTCACCGGGGTGATGCGCGAGATGCGCGAACGGGCGCCGGCGATCAAATTGTCGCTCGAGGAGGCCTCGACCGGCGAGCTGATCGAAGCCGTCGAGGCCGATCGGCTCGATGCCGCGTTCGTGCGCTCGCCAAGCGAGCGGCTGGACAACCTCACCATCACGCATCTGCTCGACGAGGAGATGCTGGTCGCGTTGCCGGATCATCATCCGCGCGCCCGCAAGGACACGCGCCGGCGGATTTCGCTGGCCTCGCTCGCCGACGAGCCGCTGATCCTCTATCGGCGCCCGACCGGGCCGGGCCTCTACGACAGCATCATCGCCGCCTGCCGCGCGGCAGGCTTCAGCCCGAAAGTGGCGCAGGAGGCGACGCGGATGGTGTCGACGCTCAGCCTCGTCGCCGCAGGGCTCGGCATCTCGATCGTGCCGGAATCGATGGCGCGGCTGGAGACCGCCGGCGTCTCCTATCTCCGCCTCGACCGCGCCACAGGCCTGGTCGCGCCGCTCGCGCTGGCGCGCAAGAAGGGCCCCGCCGGCGGCACACTCGGCCGCCTGCTCGGCATCGTGACGCGGCGGGTAAAGGACCGCGCAGGGGTTTGACGGAGTTCTTGCGCGACGTAGCTGACCGTCTTCGTTGCTGCAGTGGCGCGGAACGTGGGGTGTTTGGCGAACGCCTGCGTCCGGGCGCGGCTAAATAGCCTGCATTGAACCTGGTCGCCCGCGTGTTGATCGCAACAGCCTGATTGCGTCCGGTGGCCTCGGGTTCAGTCAACACCGTGAAAGGCTGTTCCAATGGCACGTTTTCCCGTCCATACGTTCGACTCCGCCCCCGAAGCCTCGAAACCCTCGCTGCGCGAGGTTGAGGCGCGGTTTGGCATGATCCCCAACCTTGCGGCGACGATGGCGACGTCGCCCGTGCTGATCCAGAGCTTCATCGGCATCTTCGACAAGGTTCACGGCGGCAGCTTCTCCGAGCCGCAGATCCAGACGGTGCTGCTCACCGACGCCGTGACCAATCGCTGCACCTGGGCGGTCGCTCTGCACTCCGCGCTCGCTCTGCAGGCCGGCCTTGCTCCGGCCGATGTCGACGCGATGCGCGCCGGCCGCTCGCCCGCCGACAAGCAACTCGGCGCACTCTCGACACTGGCGAGGTCGCTGATCGAAAGGCGCGGCCGGCTCGACGAAGAGGAGATCGAGCAATTCCTGGCGGCCGGGTTCTACAAGGACCTCGTGCTTGAAGTGATCACCATCGTGGCGGCGTCGACGATCACGAATTACACCGGCAGCGTGACCAATCCGCCGCTGGAAGCGGGGTTGCAGGCGCATGCCTGGAATGGCTGAGTATCAAACACTGCGCGCCGGCCATCGGCCGGCGTGCGCATCCCTTCTAAGCATGATGAACCGTGATCAAATCGATTCGGCGACGCGCTCGCTTCACCTCTCCCCTTTTGGGAGAGGTCGATTTGCGAAGCAAATCGGGTGAGGGGCCGCAGCTCTAACGAGAGACCATAACCCCTCACCCGGCGCTGCGCGCCGACCTCTCCCAAGGGAGAGGTGAACCTCCGCTGGCGATCTGGGTTCAACCTACTTCCATCACGATTAGCCCGCAAACCTGGCGCGGTAGTCCTGCGGCGTGGTCGACAGCAAGCGCAGGAAGCTGCGACGCATGGTCTCCTCGGAGCCGAAACCGCAGCGCTGTGAAATCCGCTTGATCGGCAGCCGCGTCTCCGAGAGCAGGTGCCGCGCACCCTCGACCCTTAGCCGCTCGATCGCCCGGGCCGGCGTCAGCCCGGTCGCTTCGGCGTAATGCCGGCTGAAGCTGCGCTCGCTCATGCCGGCCTGTTTCGCCAATGTCGGAAGCGAGAGGTCGTCGGCCAGATGGTTGCTGATCCAGTCATGCAGCGCGCCGAACCTGTCGTCGGTCGTTTGCAGCGACAGGACCTCGCTGAACTGCGCCTGTCCGCCGGGCCGCTTGAGGAACACCACGAGATAGCGGGCGACGGCGAGCGCCGTTGCGCGGCCGAGATCGTCCTCGACCAGCGCGAGCGCGAGATCGATGCCGGAGGTGACGCCGGCCGAGGTCCAGAACGATCCGTCGCGCACGAAGATCGGATCGGACTCGACGCGGACATCGGGAAAGCGCTCGGCGAGTTCCTGCCAGAATCCCCAATGGGTCACGGCGCGCCGGCCATCGAGGACGCCTGATGCGGCGAGCAGGAACGCGCCGGTGCAGACCGATGCGGTGCGACGGGCCTCTCCCGAGCGTCTGCGCACCCAGTCAACCAAGACGTCGTCGGCCGCCGCAGCATTGACGCCGTCGCCGCCTGGTACAATCAGCGTGTCCACCGCGCCGCCGATGGCGGGCAATGGATTGACCGCGAGCCCGATGCCGGCCGATGCCTGGACCGTGGGGCCGTCCTTGGCAACGACGCGGACTTCGTAAGGCTCCGCGTTGCCTGCCTTGGCCATCATTGCGTTGGCGGACGCGAACACCTGCAACGGTCCGGTGACATCGAGCAACTGCACCGCCGGATAAGCCAGCACCTCGATCAGGCGGCGGTCATTTGGCGGAGAATGTGGGGGCTTTGGCGTCATCGCCGAAACGTGCCGCGCTAGATTTGCTTTGTCCATAGCGCAAGGAAACCTCGAGGGAAGTTCGATGATTGCTCATGATGTCCACTTACGGATCGGATCGCTGCTGTTCGAAGGCGTCGATCAAATCGATTTGACCGGTCCGTTCGAAGTGCTGTCGCGGATTCCGAATTCGACCTACCGCATCTACGCCAAGACGATGGAGCCGGTGCGCGACCTCAAGGGATTGCGGCTGACGCCGGATGCGACGCTGGCCGATGCGCCGCCGCTCGATGTGCTGCATGTGCCCGGCGGCTTCGGTCAGGAAGCCCTGATGGAGGATGCGGAAGTGCTTGGCTGGATCCGCCGGCAGGCGGCAGGGGCCTGCCACATCTTCTCGGTCTGCACCGGCGCGCTGCTATGTGGCGCGGCCGGCCTGCTGAAGGGACGCAGGGCGACGACGCATTGGGCGTCGTTCCAACTGCTGCCGTACTTCGGCGCCACGCCCGTCAACGCGCGTGTGGTGGTCGACGGAAGCTTTGTGTTTGCCGCCGGTGTCACCGCAGGTATCGATGGTGCATTGCGGCTCGCAGCGGAATTGCGCGGCGATGATGCCGCACGGGCGATCCAGCTCTACATGGCCTATGCGCCGGAGCCGCCCTTCAACAGCGGCACGCCCGAGACCGCGCCGCCGGAGATCCTGCAGCGGACGCGCGAGGCGACGCGCGCGATCACGGCGCAGCGGGAAGAGACCGCGCGCCGCGTGGCCGCCAGGCTGGGCGTCGTCGTGCCGGAGCCCGAGCGTCCATTGGCCAGTGCAAGGTGAGGTTATCTCGAAATCGAGCGATGGCCTCCCCTTCACCTCGCCCCGCTTGCGGGGAGAGGCATAGGCCGCCTTCGGCGGCCGTTCTCAAGAACGCCGAAGCAGAGCTTCGGCTATGACGCATCGCTAGATGCGTTCCGGGTGAGGGGGAGCTTCCGCGAACGCAGCCATCACCGTATCTGCGGAGAGGGCCCCTCACCCCAACCCTCTCCCCGTAAGAACGGGGAGAGGGAGTAAAGCATCGTGGTGCCGGAGATCGAGCGCGCCGTTTAGTTCCCCGGCTCGAAGCTGCAGTCGGCGCCGCCGCCGGCCTTGTCCTTGATCACCTTGGGATCGAGCGTGCAGGACAGTTTCGACAGCGCCTCGTAGATCGTGCCGGCGGCGCCGTCGCCGGGCACGCCGGCCAGCGCCACGGTGGCGTAGATCGCGTTGGCTTCGCGTCCCCTGACGGTGTGGGTCCTGCTGCCGATGGTCAGCGCACAGGAACGCGAGGTGATGTCGACATTGCTGGCGCGGCAGACGACCTTGTCGGCGGTGACGGTGATCTTCCCGGTGACGTGAACGTTGCTGTCGCCGTTGAAGAATGCGGCGACCGCCTTCTTCTCCTTGGCCGGCAGCGTCGAATAGGGCGCCACCACGCCGGCCAGCGCCAGCGCGACCGAGCCGGACGTGGTCGCAGGCGCGGCCCATGCGGCCGACGAGGCCAGCGGCAATGAACATGCGAGGATCATCAATCGGCCCAGTCTCATTCCCGTCTCCCGTTGTGGCGCTTTCCGCGGCGCGGAATCGCTAGCACGTCTCGCAGCTTGAACAGGTGACGTCATTCACATGCCATCCCGCAACTTCGCGTGAGAGGCGGTGCGCGCTGATGGCAGGGCGGCCCCGCGCGGATCGGCTTGCGCGATCGCGCCATCGGCGTCACAGTCCGGTCTGCGGCAGCACAGCCGCCAACAACGAAGATAAGAATATCCATTCGAGGAACGCCATGGCGGCCACGCGCATCGACTGCGACATCCATCCCGCGGTGGGGGGAACGCGCACCACGCTGCTGCCCTATCTGAGCGATCACTGGAAGGAACAGGTGGTCAGCCGCGCCATCGACGGGCTCGACCTCAATTCCTATCCGCCGTCGATGCCGCTGTCCGGCCGCGCCGACTGGCGGCCCGCCGACGGCCGCAAGCCGGGCAGCGACCTTGCCATGGTGCAGCGCGGCGCGTTCGACCAGCTCGGCGCCAGCCACGCCATCTGCAATGTCGTCTATGGCGCACAGGCGGTGTTCGATTCCTACATGGCCGCCGACTTCTGCCGGGCGATCAACGACTGGATCGCGGCCGAATGGCTCGCGAAGGACAAGCGGCTGCGCGCCTCGATCGTGGTGCCGATCCAGGCGCCGGATCTCGCAGTCGAGGAGATCGAGCGCCGCGCCGGCGATAACCGTTTCGTCTCGGTGCTGGTGCCGTCGCAGAACGAGACGCTGCTCGGGCGGCGGCATTACTGGCCGATCTATCAGGCTGCCGAGAAGTACAAACTGCCGATCGCGATCCACGCCGGCAGCGCCTACCGCGGCGCGCCGAGCTCGATCGGCTGGCCGTCCTACCGCTACGAATATTATCTCGCCGAAGCGCAGGCGTTCCAGGCGCAGACGCTGAGCCTGATCTATGAGGGCGTGTTCGGAAAGTATCCCGGATTGACCGTGGTGCTGATGGAATCGGGCGTCAGCTGGCTGCCGGCCTTCATGTGGCGCGCCAACAAGACCTGGCGCGGCGTGCGCGTCGAGGTGCCCTGGGTGGAACGCGAGCCTGCCGCGATCATCCGCGAGCATTTCCGCGTCACCATGCAGCCGTTCGACGCGCCGCTGGATGCAACCGGCGTTGCCGACATCATCGACCAGATCGGCTCCGACAAGATGTTCCTGTTCGCATCCGACTATCCGCACTGGCAGTTCGACGGAGACGATCCGATCCCGCCGCATCTGCCCAAGAGCCTGGTCAAGCGGATGAGCGAGGACAATCCATTAGAGACTTTCCCGCGTCTAAAGCTAGACGCTTAACCATTCAAAGGAGGATCGCATGAGTGACGTCATCGACCGCCCGATGCTCGATCAGGAGACGACCGCGGCGACGCGGCTCAGAATCATCGATTGCGACATCCATCCGAGCATCCATTCGCATAGCGACCTCAACGAATTCCTGCCGAAGCGCTGGCAGCAGCATTTGAAGGAATATGGTAGCCATCTGCGCACGCCCTATATCGGCACCACGCCGTATCCACGCTCCTCGCCGCTGATCGCGCGGCGCGATGCCTGGCCGCCGACCGGCGGCGTGCCCGGCTCCGATCTCGATTTCATGCGCAAGCAGCACCTTGATCCATTCGACGTCGAGTTCGGCATTTTGCAGGTGCTCGATCTCTTCATCTTCTCGCAGCAGAACCTGGAATTCGGCGCCGCGATCCAGCGCGCCATCAATGACTGGCAGCTCGCGTTCTGGGCGCATCGCGATCCCAGGCTGAAGGCTTCGATCCTCGTCGGGCAGGACGGCAGCGACCTCGGCCTCGCCGAGATCGAGCGCTGCGCCAAATCAGGCGAATACATCCAGATCAACGTCTCGCCGCGCGCCAACGAGCCGCTCGGCCGCCGCCGCTACTGGCCGATCTATGAGCGCGCGCAAGCGCTCGATCTGCCGCTCGGCATCCATGTCGGCGGCTATGGCGGGCATGCGCCGACCGGCGGCGGCTGGCCGTCCTATTACTGCGAGGAGCACCAGTCGAACGCGCACACGGTGGCCTCGAACCTCACGAGCCTCGTGCTGGAAGGCGTTCCCGAGCGCTTCCCGAAACTGAAGATCGTGTTCATCGAGGGCGGCTTCGGCTGGATTCCCGCGACGATGTGGCGGATGGACCAGCATTTCGAGCGCTTCCGCAGCGAGGTGCCGCATCTGAAGCGCAGGCCGAGCGAATACGTGAAAGAGCATTTCTGGTTCACGACCCAGCCGATCGACGAGCCGGACGAGGCGAAGCACCTGCGTCAGCTGATCGAATGGGTCGGCATCGACCGGCTGCTGTTCTCGTCGGACTATCCGCACTGGGACTATGACGACGCGCGCTACGCCTTCAAGACGCCGCTGACGGACGCCGAGCGGCGCAAGGTCTTCAACAGCAACGCCCGCGCGGTTTACAAGTTCTAGGAGGATGACGTTGCTTCCGATTCAGCCGCGGGCTCCACTTCACCTCGCCCCGCGTGCGGGGAGAGGTCGGATTGCATCGCTAGATGCAATCCGGGTGAGGGGGAGTCTCCGCAAGTACGGCTATCTCCGAATGTGCGGAGACTGCCCCTCACCCCAACCCTCTCCCCGTAAAAGCGGGGCGAGGGAGCGCACCGCCGTTGCGGTCGATATGCTAGGATTCCGATGACCCGTCACATCGTCGCACGCACCAGCGAAATCCCGGCCGGCGGCAACAAGGTGTTCGGCCTCGAGGGCCGCGACATCGTCGTGTTCCACGTCAATGGCGAGTTCTTCGCGCTGCTCAATCGCTGCCCGCATGAAGGGGCGCCGCTGGAGAAGGCGGCCTGCGTGGCGCGCCTGACCTCGCCCGAGCCCGGCATCTATCAGCGCGACCGCGTCGGCGAGATGCTGCGCTGTCCGTGGCACGGCTGGGAATTCGACATGCGCAACGGCCAGTCCTGGTTCGACCCTAAGCGGTTCAGGATCCGCTCCTATCCGGTCGCGGTCGAAAGCGGCGCCGAATTGCAAAAGGGCCCGTATGTCGCCGAGACGTTCCCGGTGCGTATCGAAGACAATTACGTGATCGTCGAGGTTTGAACGGCACATCCGCTTAACAGTGTTATTGTGATATTTGCAATAATGAAGTTCCCAGGACGATAATTATAATAACGGCTGCAATGAGCCATCTTGAGGTCGCGGTCGGGAATGGTCCCGTCCACGACATCAGGAACGGCACCATGAAGCTTTACCACTTTGCGCTCTCCGGCCACGCGCACCGCGCGCGCCTGTTCATCTCCCTGCTCGGAATTCCATACGAACTGGTCGACGTCGACCTCAAATCCGCCGCGCAGAAGACACCGGAGTTTCTGGCGCTCAATCCGTTCGGCCAGGTGCCGGTGCTCGACGATGACGGCACCATCATTCCCGACTCCAACGCGATCCTGGTCTATCTCGCGACCAAGCTCGGCCGCACCGACTGGCTGCCGCAGGATGCGAAGGGCGCTGCCGCCGTGCAGCGCTGGCTGTCGGTTGCCGCCGGCGATCTCGCGTTCGGACCCGCCGCGGCGCGGCTCGTCACCGTGTTCGGCGCGAAGTTCAACCCAGAAGATGTGATCGCCCGCGCGCACGTGATGCTGAAGCGGCTCGAGGCTCATCTTGCCGATCGCGACTGGCTGGTCGGCACACGGCCGACGATCGCTGATGTGGCGCTCTACAGCTATCTGTCGAGCGCGCCCGAAGGCAACGTCGATCTCTCCGGCTATTCGCGCGTCAACGCGTTCCTGCGCCAGATCGAGGCGCTGCCGGGTTTCGTGCCCTTTGCCAAGACCCCGGTCGGTCTGGCTGCGGCTGCGTGAAGTGCTGATCGGGCGTGCCCGCGGGCACGCCCGTCCAATCCCCGAAAGGGAGGGCGACGAGATGAGCGACAGGCGAACCAAGAGCAAGCTGCCGGCCTGGCATGCCGGCGAGAAGGCGATCCAGCAGCGGGCCGGCGTCGCCGAGAAGATGGAGGCCGTCGGCCAGCGCGCGGTGCGCGATTTCATGCCCGACCAGCATCGCGACTTCTTCGCGCAGATTCCCTTCATCGTGGTCGGCAGCGTGGACCAGAGCGGCGACGCATGGACCTCGCTGTTGTCCGGCCGGCCCGGCTTCATCTCATCGCCGACACCGCGCAGCCTCGAGATCGATGCGCGGCCCGACGCCGGCGATCCCGTCAGCGACGGCATGCGCGAGGACGAGGCGATCGCATTGCTGGGCATAGAGCTGCACACGCGGCGCCGCAACCGCGCCAACGGGCTGCTCCGCGCATCGCCCGGCAGGGCGCTGAGCTTCGAACTCGATCAGAGCTTTGGCAACTGCCCGCAATATATCCAGCTCCGCGATTTCGCCTTCGTGCGCGAGCCGGACGAACCGTTCACTGGAATGATCGAGACGAGCACGGCGCTCGATCAGGCCGCGCGCGACATGATCGCGGCGGCGGACACGTTCTTTGTGGCGTCCTATGCCGAGCGCGAGGATCGCCGCCAGGTCGACGTGTCGCATCGCGGCGGCAAAGCAGGCTTCGTTCGCGTCGCCGCCGACGGCACGCTGACGATCCCGGATTTCGCCGGCAATCTGTTCTTCAACACGCTCGGCAACATCCTGGTCAACGGCAAGGCCGGGCTGGCATTCGTCGATTTCGAAACCGGCGACATGCTGCAACTGACCGGTGACGCCGAGGTGATCCTGGACTCGCCGGAGATCGCGGCGTTCCAGGGCGCCGAACGGCTCTGGCGTTTTCGTGCCCGCCGCGTGGTGCGCAGGCGCGGCGCGCTGCCGCTGCGCTGGGCGTTCCGGGCCGAGGGCTGGTCGCCGAATGCATTGATGACCGGCGACTGGGCGCAGGCCGCAGATCGCATTCGGGCAACCGAGCTTGCGACGCAGTGGCGTCCGTTCAGGGTCACTGGGATCGTCGACGAGAGCCGGTCGATCCGCTCGTTTCATCTGCAGCCGGACGACGGGGCCGGGCGGCTTCCGCACCGGGCGGGACAGCATCTGCCGATCCGCATCGCGCTCCCCGGTGCCGGCAAGCCGATCATTCGCACCTATACGCTGTCGGTCGCGCCGTCGGATGGCATGTATCGGATCAGCGTGAAGCGTGACGGCGCGGTGTCGCAGCATCTGCATGACAACATCCGTGTCGGCGACATCATCGAAGCGCGCGCGCCGGGCGGCGGCTTCACCATCGATGCGCGCGAGAAGCGGCCGGCGGTGCTGCTCGCCGGTGGTGTCGGCATCACGCCGCTGCTCGCGATGCTACGTCACGTGGTCTATGAGGGGCTACGGACCCGCGGTATCCGGCCGACCTACCTGTTGCAGGCCGCACATGCCAAGGCGGACCGCGCGTTCGGCGACGAATTGCGGCAACTGGCTGCGGCCGCCGGCGGCGCCGTCCGGATCGTCCGCGTGCTGAGTGACGTCGTTGGCGCCGAGCAGAGCACGGACTACGACGCCGCGGGGCGGATCGACATGGCGCTGCTGTCGCGCGTCCTGCCGTTCAACGACTATGATTTCTATCTGTGCGGCCCGCCGCAGTTCACGCAATCGCTCTATGACGCCCTGCGCGGCTACAACATTGCCGATAGCAGAATTCACGCCGAGGCGTTCGGGCCATCATCGCTGGTGAGGACGCCGGAGGTGGCCACGGCGGCGCCACCGCGGCGGCCGCCAGCGACCGCGCCGGTCCCGGTCGCCTTCACCGCATCGCTGAAGGAAGCGCGCTGGACGCCGGAGACGGGCACGCTGCTTGACCTCGCGGAGGCGCGCGGCCTCAGTCCTGTGTTCAGTTGCCGGGAAGGCAATTGCGGAACATGCCGAACGAAATTGCAGGCAGGTGCGGTAACCTATGTGAAGGAGCCGACCGCTGAGGTGGCCGATAATGAAGCGCTGATCTGCTGCGCGGTGCCCGCGCAGCCGGCGACCGACGGCGACGACCGGATCCAGCTCGATCTCTGATCAGCCGCGCCGTCGATGCTTCACGCTGCGCAGCGCTTTCGTCGCTGCTCAACCCATGCTGCCCGGCATGAAGCAGCGCGGCCTCGGGTGACCGTTCAGATAATACGGCCAGACCACGGTGTGGCCGGCGCGGTTTGGCCCGGGCACGACGGCCTCATCGGGAACGTCGACCCATTCTCCCTCGAGACGCACACGGTAGTGGCCGTCCTTGGTGTCCCAATCGGCGTCATCGACGCGCTTCGCGTCGGTGCCGTCGCAGCAGGGGCCTTTGCCACTGTGCAGGCTCTCATACCAGCCGTTGAGTTCGGGATGCTGATGATCGTGGGCCTGGGCCGGACCGATCGCCGGCATCGGCAGCAGGACGGTGAGTACAGTGAGCGTCATACGCCAAAACGATGTGTTCATCTGGTTCCCAGTTCCGGAAGCCCATGTCAGCCAATCCGGAAATGGTCACAGAGTTCAGTTCATCAATAGATGATATGCATCATATAAGTCACATTCATGAGAGGCGCGGATGCTGACAAGGTCAGGCGAGCAGGCCCATTACCTGCTCGATCACGGCCTTCACCTGCTTCGAATCCGGCGTCTGGTGCGCGAGCGCCATCAGCCCCGCATGCACCACCATCACCGTGTGCGCGGTGATGTCGGGATCGAAGCCCTTCTTGAACTGCTCGCGGTCGGCACGCAGCCGCGTGCGCAACAGCTCTTCGAGCCGCCGGTTGTAGCGCTCGATGCTCTTGCGGAGCGCGGCCTGATCGAGCGAGCCGTCGGTCGCCGAATTGATCGACAGGCAGCCGCGCTGTCCCTTCTCACCCGAGCAATAGGGGATGAAGCCGGTGAGCCACTGCCTGATCGCCTCGCGGGCCGGCCCCGGCTGCGCCAGGGTGCGCTCGGCCCAGCCGAGGATGCCGTCGTGATAGCGGTCCAGCACGCGCAGGAACAGGGCGTGCTTGTCGCCGAAGGCCGCATAGAGGCTGGGCTTCGCGATACCGCTCGCCGCCGTGATCTCGTCGAGCGAGGTCGCCTGAAACCCCTTCTGCCAGAAAACCTGGCGGGCGATTTCCAGGACGTCGTCCGGATCGAAGCTGCGCGGCCTTGCCATGGCGCTGTTTTATGTACTCCCGCGTCCAATGTGAAGCCTTCGCCTTGCCGTGAAGCCATTTCCAGCCATTGACGTTGCCTTCATTCTATACTTATAAGTACATAATAAGATCGGGAGATGATGCCATGAAGGCGGTTCAGGTTGTTGCGTTCGGACGTCCGGCGGAAGCGGTGAAGCTCAACGAGGTGCCTGATGTCGGCAGCCCCGGGCCGAACGAGGTGGTGGTCGCGGTCGAGGCCGCGCCGATCAACAACTCGGACTTCATGATCATGGCCGGACGCTACGGCTATCTGCCGACGCCGCCGGCGACGCTCGGGATCGAGGGCGTCGGGCGCGTCATCGCCGCGGGGGCGCAGGTCAAGAACCTCAGGGAAGGTGACCGCACGCTCGTTCCGTTCATGATCCCGACCTGGACCGAACGGCTCAAGTTCACGCCGTCCTGGCAGCGTCCGTTGCCCGAAACTGCTGACATCCGGCAGCTATCCATGATCGCGGTCAATCCGGCGACCGCTTATCTGCTGCTGACCGATTTCGTCAAAATCGCGCGCGGCGGCTGGGTGATCCAGAACGGCGCCAATTCGGCGACGGCGCGCGCGGTGATCGCCATCGCCAGGTCGCTCGGGCTGAAGACGGTCAACATCGTCCGTCGCGAGGAGGTCGTGGATGAGGTCAAGGCGGTCGGCGGCAACATCGTCCTGGTCGACGGGCCGGATCTCGCCAAACGCGTCGCCAAAGAGACCGGCAAGGCGCCGATCCAGTTGGCGCTCGACGTCGTCGGCGGCTCGTCGGCCTTGAACCTGATGAACTGCCTGGCGCCGAAGGGTGTCCTCGTCATTTACAGCGCGATGAGCGGACAGCCGTTCTCCGGCTCGGCCTTGAGCGTGATCTTCAACGAGGTGTCGGTGCGCGGCTTCTGGCTCGCCCATTGGAGCAAGACCGCAACCGATGACGCGATGGCCATGATGTACGACCATCTCGTGCCGATGGTCGCCTCAGGGGCGATCAGTGCGCCGGTGGTCGGGACCTATCGCCTGGAGGATTTTCCGCAGGCGATCGCGCAGGCGTCGGCATTCAAGGGCAAGGTCATCTTCACGCCGAATAAGGCCTGATCGAACTAAGCGTGCTTGCCCGCGCGTTGCGGCAGCATGAAGACCAGGGCCGCGATCGCGGCGGCGAGGGCGACGGAAGCGGTGTAGCGACTGAGCGCGAGGCCGCCGTGATCCAGCGGCTTGT
Source organism: Bradyrhizobium sp. INPA03-11B (assembly GCF_040446015.1). Taxonomy (NCBI): domain Bacteria; kingdom Pseudomonadati; phylum Pseudomonadota; class Alphaproteobacteria; order Hyphomicrobiales; family Nitrobacteraceae; genus Bradyrhizobium; species Bradyrhizobium sp. INPA03-11B. The sequence goes on along the minus strand of NZ_JASGSR010000043.1, from coordinate 49,420 downwards.
CGAGGAAATCGCCGACGGTGGCGCCGAGCGGCCGGGTCAGGACGAACGCGATCCAGAACAGCACCGTGTGCGACACCCGGGTCCAGAGATAGGCGGCGGCGACGATGGCGATGCCGGCGGCGAACACGATGGCGCCGCCGCCATAGCCGAGGCCGGTTGAGTCGGCCATCCAGTCGCCGAGCGCGGTGCCGAGCGTCTGCGAGAACAGGATCGTGATCCAGTAGAAGGTTTCGGCCGCCTTGTTGTCGATCGATGCGATCGAGACCGTTCCCATGGTGCGATACCACGCAGCGAGGGATGCAACGAGCAGTGCGGCGAGCAGCGACGAGCCGCCGAGATATCCGATCCCGAGCGAGCGGTCGACGAAATCGGCAAACGTCGTGCCGACCGTCGTGGTCGCGATGATCACCGTCCAGTAGAGCAGCGGGTGAAAGCGCTTTGCCGCCATCTGTGCTGAGACGGCAGCAACGAAGATCACCGCGAAGATCGCTGTGCCGACGAGATAGCCGAGGTTCATCGACATCGTGACGGCGTCGCCGCCGGTCTCGCCGAGCGTCGTGGCGAGAATCTTGATGATCCAGAAGCCGAGCGTGACGGCGGGAACCTTGCCCGCGCGGTCCTCGGTGGCGTTGTCGAGCAGCATATCCATGGGTTGGTCACTCCAAGATTCGTCACTTCAGGAGACATCGCCGGCGGTCGATACCGCCGGCGGTGGTCGAATGATGGGCGGAGGGATCAGGCCTTCATCGAGTCCATGATCGACAGCAGCTCGGCGAGCGCCTTCCTGCATTTGGCGGCGTCCGGATTGGTCTCACGCACCGCCTCGAGCGCACGATCGATCGCCTTGTCGACCGTGTGCCAGTCCGCGGCCGCGCGCGGCTTCAAGCCGGCTTCCGCTTCGTCCCATTTGGTCTCGAGATCCTTGATCCGCGTCTTGGCGCCGGCCAGGTCGTTCTTGTCGACCATTGCCGCGACATCGGCGGCGATGCTGCGGAACGGCGTCAGGTCGCCGAGCTTTGAGGCGGCCGCTTGCGCGCGCGGCAGCAGCGTGAGGCCTCCGCTCGCATGTGGAAATGGTGAAGCGACCACGAGAGCGTGGATTGCGGCAAGTGCGACTATCGTTCTGTTCATTGTGGTTCTCCTGTTGGGGGCTTCGGCCGACGTCCATCCGGACGTTTGGCGGAACTCATGCGCCGGGTGACACTTCGCGGTTTTGTTCGCTGCCGCCTTCGAACGACAGCCAGCCGACCAGCGCGATGATCACGGCGAGGAAGGCGAGGCTGGTGTAGATCGTGCCGAAGCCGAGGCCGCCATAGTCGCGGGATTGCGACAGCATGTCGCCGAACGAGGCGCCGAGCGGCCGGGTCAGGATGTACGCAATCCAGAACGCCAGCACCTCGTTGGCGCCGAGCGCGTAGGCTGCGGCGACGCCTGCAATCAGCGCCATGAACACCAGGACGCCGACGTTAAAGCCGAGGCCCAGCGCTTCGGTGGCAAGATCGCCCGCCGCCGTGCCGAGCGCGAATGTGAAGAGGATCGCGGCCCAGTAGAACAATTCGCGCCGCGTGGTCACGATGCTGTGGATCGACAGCGTCCGCTCGAGCGCGAACCAGATTGCGAAGGTCGCCGCCAGCGCGATCGCAAAGACGGCCGTGCTGACGTAGAGGCTGATCTCGAGCTTGTCGGTCAGCACATCGGTGATCTGCGTGCCGACGATGCTGACGAGCACGACCGTCAGCCAATAGATCCACGGCACGTACCGGTCCCTTCGCAGCTGGATAGCCAGCACGGCCGCAAGCAGGGCGGCCATGATCAGGCCGGTCACGCTTGTTCCAAGGCCGACATGGACGGCGAGATAGTCGGCGCCGGTCTCGCCGACCGTGGTCGACATGATCTTGATCAGCCAGAAGACGAGGGTGACTTCGGGCACCTTGTTCAGCATGCTGCGACCGATGCGTCGGGTAACCTGCACGGTGGTGAACTCCGCTGTGAGATCGCCGGCGGTTCCGCCGGGTTCGACACGGAGCGTGCCCTGCGAGACTTAGCTCCGGCTTAGCCGCCTCGCGTGACCGCCACGCAGGCGTCGAATGTCCTAAGTTCCGGCTAAGTCGAAGCTGATATGATCGCGCTTGTGTCGCGGATGAGCGATACGACGCAGTTTCGCCGGGTGCCGCCCGGTGCGGATCGGGATGGATTGCCAGGCGATGCGCGTGCTCTTGGTCGAGGACGACAGGATGATCGGCGCCGCCGTCGTCGAGGCGTTGCGGGATGCCGCCTATGCCGTCGACTGGGTGCGCGATGGCGATCTCGCCATCGAGGCTAGCCGCAGCGAGACCTATGATATCGCGCTGCTCGATCTCGGACTGCCATTGACCGATGGCCTCGACGTCCTCAAGGCGATCCGCGCCGGCTCCATGCGCCTTCCTGTCATCATTCTCACCGCGCGCGACGCGCTGAACGATCGCATCCAGGGGCTCGATCTCGGCGCCGACGATTACCTGGTCAAGCCGTTCGAGATCGCGGAATTGCTGGCGCGCATGCGTGCGGTGCTGCGGCGCGAGGGCAGCGGGGCGCCGCCGGTGCTGACCAACGGCGAGCTTCACCTCGACCCGGCAACGCGGGAAGCAGCCTTCGGTGGAGAAAAGGCCGTGCTCAGCGCACGCGAGTTCGCTCTGCTTCAGGCGCTGCTGAATCGCCCGGGAACGATCCTGTCCCGCGCCGAGCTCGAGCGCCAGATCTATGGCTGGAGCGAGGAGGTCGAGAGCAACGCGGTCGAATTCCTGATTCACGCGGTGCGCAGAAAGCTCGGCGCCGGCGCGATCCGGAACGTGCGCGGCGTCGGATGGATGGTGGATCGTTCGAGATGATGGGATCGCTGCGCGGGCGCCTGTTCGTCGGACTCACGGCGATTATTCTGCTGACCGGCGCCGTCGGCGGAATCCTGGCGTACCGATGGGCCTACAGCGAGGCGATCGAGATGCAGGACTCCGTCCTGATCCAGATCGGCAGCTTTGCGTTGAGCGCGCCGCTCCGGCAGAGCCGCCCGGTCACCGGTGTCGATGCCGAGGCCGAGGTTGCCGTCGTCGAGCTGGGCGAGGCGCCGCGCGGCGCCACTGACGATCGCCGGCTATGGGGACTGAAGGACGGGCTGCACAATGACGTCTATCACGGACAGCCGGTCCGCGTGCTGCTTCGGACGCGACCGGATGGCAGCCGTTTCGCGGTGACGCAGCAAACCGAGATCCGCACCGAGATCGCGGGCGACATGGCCGTGCGCACGCTGTTGCCGATCGCCGCGCTGGTGCCGTGCCTGCTGCTGATGACCGCATTCGTGATCGCCCGATCGTTCCGGCCGATGTTGCGCCTCGCCGGCGATCTCGACGCGAGCAGGGTGGACGACATCGCCACGCTGCCGGCGACCGGCGCGCCAAGCGAGCTCCAGCCGTTCCTTGGCTCGATCAACGGGTTGCTCCGGCGGACGCGCGTCATGATGGATCAGCAGCGGCGCTTCATCGCCGACGCGGCCCACGAACTTCGAACGCCGATCACCGCGCTCAGCCTGCAGGCGGAAAATCTCGCCTCGCTCGACATGCCCGCGGAGACGCGCGACCGGCTCGATGCGTTGAAGAGCGGCATGCGCCGCACCAAGCATCTGCTCGAGCAACTTCTGGCGCTGGCGCGTCAGGACGCCGCGCCATCCACCGTGAGCGCCGCGGTGGACTTGGACAAGCTTGCAAAGGGCGTCGTCGCCGATCTGCTGCCGGAGGCGGCGGCGCGCAACATCGATCTCGGTTTCACGATCGTCGAGACGGTCGCCGTGAACGGTGATCCGACGTCCTTGATCTCGGCGGTCCGGAACCTGGTCGAGAACGCGATCAAGTTCACGCCCAATGGCGGGGCCGTCGATCTCAGCGTCCATCGCGAGGACGCAATGGCGATCATCCAGATCGAGGACACCGGGCCGGGGATTCCGCCGCAGGATCTGGCGCGGACCGGTGAGCCGTTCTTTCGCGGCGGCCAGCCGAGCGGGGAGGGCGCAGGCCTCGGGCTCTCGATCGTGAAGCGAATTGTGGATCGCGCCACGGGTTCGATCCTGTTCGAGAATGTGACCGGTGCCGGACGCTCGGGCCTGCGCGTGACCGTCAAGCTGCCAGTGGCCGATCCGTAAGGCCAGGCGACGGCCAAAATGCGCCTGGAGTGCGTGGCATCATTGTCATTGTGTCTTGAGACCCGCGCCGCTTATCGCTACCAGTGCAATCCGAAAGCGATGCCCGAGCGCATTGGCGGTAAAGGACGTTTCTCATGGCAAACACCACGGCGGAGCTCGAAGCGCTCCTGATGCAGCGGTCGCTGACCGATCCGCAGCTCTTGGCGAAGGCGGAGGCCGCGTCGGACCTCCGCATCCTGCCGGATGCCACTGTCATCAAGATCGGCGGCCAGAGTGTCATTGACCGCGGCCGCGCCGCCGTCTATCCGCTGGTCGACGAGATCGTCGCGGCCCGCAAGGCGCACAAGCTGCTGATCGGGACGGGCGCGGGCACCCGCGCCCGGCATCTCTACTCGATCGCGGCCGGGCTTCGGCTGCCGGCCGGCGTGCTCTCGCAGCTCGGCGCTTCGGTGGCCGATCAGAACGCGGTGATGCTGGGCCAGCTGCTCGCCAAGCACGGCATCTCCGCGGTCAGCGGCGCCGGGCTGTCGGCCGTGCCGCTTTATCTCGCCGAGGTGAACGCCGTGATCTTCAGCGGCATGCCGCCTTACGGGCTGTGGATGCGGCCCGCGCCCGAGGGCATGATCCCGCCCTACCGCACCGACGCCGGCTGCTTCCTGGTTGCCGAGCAGTTCGGCTGCAAGGCGATGATCTATGTGAAGGACGAGAACGGCCTCTATACCGCGAACCCGAAGACCTCGAAGGGCGCGACCTTCATTCCAAAGATCTCGGTCGCCGAGATGAAGGCCAAGGGCTTGCAGGATTCGATCCTCGAATTCCCGGTGCTCGATCTGCTCGCCTCCGCGCGCCATGTCCGCGAGGTGCAGGTCGTCAATGGCCTCGTCCCCGGCAACCTCACCCGCGCGCTCGCGGGCGAGCATGTCGGCACCGTCATCACCGCGAACTGAGCAGAGACACGACCATGGATGACACCATCAAGCACGTCGCTTCGCCGCTCGCGCGCCAGACCCTGCTCGACAGCGATCTCACCCGTCCCGTCGCCGGCGGCCGCCCGATCCCGCTGCTGCCGTGGGTGCAGGTGATCAAGGTCGGCGGCCGCTCGATCATGGATCGCGGCCATGAAGCGATCCTGCCGCTCGTCGAGGAACTGCGATCGCTGTTGCCCGAGCATCGCATGCTGATCCTGACCGGCGCCGGCGTCCGCGCCCGCCATCTCTACAGCGTCGGCCTCGACCTCGGACTGCCGGTCGGCTCGCTTCAGCCGCTCGCGGCGAGCGAGGCCGGGCAGAACGGTCATATCCTCGGCTGTCTGCTCGCGCCGGAGGGGGTGTCCTATATCGAGCATCCGACCATCGCGAGCCAGCTCGCGATCCATCTCTCCGCATCGCGCGCGGTGGTGGGCAGCGCGTTCCCGCCCTATCACCATCACGAGTTTCCGAACTCGCGCATCCCGTTGCATCGGGCCGACACCGGCGCGTTCCTGCTCGCCGATGCGCTGGGCGCGGCGGGCCTGACGATCGTGGAGGATGTCGACGGCGTCTACACCGACGATCCCAACGGTCCCGACGGCAAGAAGGCCCAGCTGCTGCGCGAGACGAGCTTCGCCGATCTTGCCAAGCTGAAGGGGACGCTGCCGTTCGATCCCGCGCTGCTCGAAGTGATGGCCAATGCGCGGCACATCGAGCGCGTGCAGGTCGTGAACGGCCTGGTTCCCGGCCGGCTCACCGCGGCGCTGCGTGGCCAGCATGTCGGCTCGATCATCCGCACCGGCGCCCGGCCGGCGTAAATCGAGCCGCGGACTCCGCTTCACCTCGCCCCGCGTGCGGGGAGAGGCGTAGGCCGCCTTCGGCGGCCGTTCTCAAGAACGCCGAAGCGGAGCTTCGGCTATGTCGCATCGACAGATGCGATCCGGGTGAGGGGGAGTCTCCGCGAGTTCAACTGTTGCCGGCGTGTGCGGAAGCAGCCCCTCACCCCAACCCTCTCCCGGTAAGAGCGGGGAGAGGGAGTGGAATGCCGCCAGAGCGATTACTTGATCGTGGCGTGCACGGTGATGACCGAGGTGCCGGAGGCCTTCGGCCCCTTGCCTGTCGCCTTGATGGCAAAGCTGTCGCTGCCCTTGTACTTGGCCTTCGCCCTGTACTCGAAGGTCGACGGGTTGATCTTCTTCAATTTGCCATAGGCCGGCTTCTGCGAGATCGACGAATCCGTCACCGTGCCGCGGATTCCAATCGGGATCTGGCAGCTTTCGCCGGAGGCGATGTCGATATCGCCGGTCGAATTCTCGCCCCAGTCTGCCAATGTCACCGACATCGAGCATTCCGGCACAGCCTGCGCCGACAACGCCGGCGTGACACCTGATGCTGCAAGGATGAGCGCCAGGGCGGCGACTCCCGACAATCGCGTCTCGACGATACTCATTTTCATGCAAGGCCCACTGCTGAAGATTTTCGCACGGGAATCCTGCAACGCCGAAGCAGGGGTGGCAAGGACTTCGACCCAGCTGTGTGACACGTATTGAAATGCGTGGGCGCTTGTTGCGTCGCTGAAGCATCTCCATAGTCACCGCAGCCCGATCTGATCGGGATACAATCGTTCGCATGACAAGGAAGAATTCCCATGGCTGAAGGAAACGACGGTCAAGCAAACGCGCCGCAAGCCGGGTTTGCCGGCGTCACGCGCAAGACGCTGGAGCGGCTTGCACTGCCCGGCGATCATCGCGAGCTCGTCGTTGCCGAGGTGACCTATCCGCCCGGCGGCGTTGCTCCGCTGCACCGCCATCCGGTCGGCGGCGTGGTCTTCATCGTCGAAGGCACCGCCGAGTCGGCCTATGGCGACGACGCGCCGCGACAATACCGGGCCGGCGAAACCTTGCAGGATCGCCCTGACGTCCCGCACACGCTGTTTCGCAATTGCGACCCGGACCGGCCGCTGCGCTTCCTGACGATTTACGCACTCGAACCCGGACGCGCTTAAGTTCAGTTCGTCGAAGCAGATCCTTCACCAAGAGACTAGCGCGCCTCTCCCAAAATTTTGGAATGCCATCAACGCCAGTCGTAAGCAGCTCGAAGCATTCTCTATCAATGAAGAGCGGCCTTAGCCGCTCTTCCATCTGAGAGAATGATATATTCTGTTCAGAGATAATTTGACCTGGAAGGCGAATCTTCCAGGCATTGTTCGAACGTCGGCTGAGTGGCATCAGGTTCGCTATTGAATTCACCCAGTCTTTGCCAGCTTTCGATTTGTCAAGGATGCTGGCAAGCTTTCCGCTCTTCGAATTTGTGCACCAAGCCTTCGGATAAATGTGATGCATTTCTACAGTTTCGCTTGAAGGGAAGCGCAGCGAAATTGAAGGATCGACCAAGTCTGCTCTTACTCCGGCGAGCATCGGTAGAGTGTACGCTTTTTGAGCGGCACCAGATGGCCGACCATCTGTCAGACCTTCGAATAGCAGTTCCGCATCGGGGAGCGGCGCATATGGTGGTGCATGCAAATAGCGCGAGATGTGTACGGTCGCGGCCGTTGCCCATTCAGAGACAGTTTTATAGTTGGGGCGGCTATCGAGAATGCTCCTTAGCTCTTTCAAGTCGGTTCCAAGCTTGGTGAGAAAGCCTTGGTCATACCGATTGATTAGTGCATTTCTCCAAAAGAATGCACGAAACAAGGCATCAACCTCGGTGCGCGCCCAAGGTCGATCGACAAATGAGGCGTGATCGAAGTAAGAGTGCCAGCGGAGCCCAACATAAACCGACACTGAAGCCGGGTAGGGACAGGCGGAGTACGGAAAGCTACCGCCGGCGACGACCTCTTGAAAGTCGCGGAGGAATTCTGAGACTAGCTCGGTGTTGGCCGTAACGGTCTTCCAGTGCTCAGTAGGGACGCCGAGTAGGTCACCGGACTTTATCGATGCGATTGAACCAGAGTGGCTCCTTCCGACCTTTCGCGGCGAGGGCTTTTGGTCAAGCGCGATGTAACAGGCGGTCACAATTTGGGCGACGAGTTCGGGACGATCAGTGGATGATGCCCAACCGACAGCTCCATCCTGTTGACCAAGGTCATCCATCCAATCGCGCAGCAAAACCGGCCCTTCGCCCGTTTTCGCAGTGTCGGAGTACAGCCAAGAGTGAATTAGATCGACTGTAGAGACTTTTGTTCCCGTGGTGTTGAGCTTCTCGAAGATATCGCAAATGTCGCCCAGGACGTAGTTCGGTGGCACGATGTAGACGGCCAGCTTCGTGTTTACCAGCCCTTCGAAGCAAGCTTTCAGAACGCTATCGCGTCGGTTAAGTTCGTCTTCCGAGGGAAGGACTCCTCCTGGATAATACTGCTGAGACCGAATGGACTGCAGATAGCGCATCCATTGAGCTAGTATTTCTTCTCCCTCGATGCTGCTCGCAAGCGGGAAAAGCCCTGCGGCGATGCAGGCCGCGTCATTTTCAATATGCCGCTTTCTGATCTCAGAATCTTTGAGAAAGACGGTTCTTTGGGCTGGATCTTCGGTGGCAACATCCACATAGAATCGACCGGCAAAACGGAGGCCGGAATTCTTCGATTTCAATCCTCCAAAGGCCATCGCGATGGACGTGCACCGCTGCTTGCCGTCCAAAATGGCATAGACCTTCGCAGGTCGTGCGCTCAACGGAGCAAAAAACTTTGCCTTTCGGTCCTCGTCGCCCGGATCATCAGGAATCGAGATAGGCTCTAGTGGTAGCTCCGTCTCATCCGGTTGCTCCCAGAGAGTTGCCATACCTATCGGGCGCGATTCGAAGATAGAATTAACTAGCTCAATGGCGTCTGAAACGGTCCAAACAAACTGACGTTGGAATTCCGGTACGAGCCATTCGCCGCGCTTCAACTTTTTAAGCAACTCCGGTACGGCAACGTCAGTAACCTGTAACCCGCTCATTCAAATAGATCCGTTTCTTGCTATGCATGCTTCAGACAACGAAGAATGTTAGTAGATGAAAGCCGTGACAGCAACCCTGTGGTTGAATCACAGTCCGGCAATGTCTACGAGCGTACTTCGCCGATGAGGTAACGGTAGGCTCTATTCCTTCTTCGCTGTCAGCCCGTCGACCATTGCGCGCGTCAATGTCGCGATCTCGCTGCGCAGTTGGCCGATCGGCACCGCGATCAGCTTGTGCTCCAGTCCGAGCGCGACCATGCCGTGCACGGCCGAGAACAGGCTGCGCGCGGTGACGCCGAGCTGCGCCGGCGAACGCTGCGGAAACAGCGCGGCGAGCGGCTTGTAGATGTGGCGGAACAATTCCATCTGCTCGGTGATCGCCCATTCCGGCACCGGCTTGCCGGGCTGCATGCGATGCTCGAACAGCGCGCGCCACAGTTCGAGATTGTCGGCGGCGAAGTCGCAATAGGCGACCGCGATCCGCACCAGCATCTCGCGCGGCGCCGCCGAGCCGCCGATCTCGGCCAGCGACAGCGACGCATCCAGCCGGGCCAGCGTGCGTGAGCCGACCCGCAGGATCAACTCGTCGACATCCTCGACCAGATTGTAGACGCCGCCATTGGCGACCCCGATTTCCTGGGCCAGTTCGCGGGTTTTCAGGCCACCGAGACCTTTCGCCGCAATCGCCCGTTCCGCTGCCTCGATCAGCGCTTCGCGCAGTTTTGCCCGTCGTTCCAATGCCTTGGACATGTTTCACCCATCGTTAACCACAGACGTGAGCGTCGCTCAAATAATTCTTGAGCGGTGCTCATTATGTGGTACAAGAGATTCATGAGCGATGCTCATAACAGGGAGCGATCAAATGTTCAAAACTGTTTTGACAATTTTCCGCGGCGGCGTGGCGGCAGCGGAGGAGGAACTGCAAGACCGGACCGCGCTGATCGTCCTCGACCAGCAGATGCGGGACGCGGCCGCCGCGGTCGACCGCTCGAAGCGGACGCTGGCACTCGCGATCGCCGGCGACGCGCAGGAGGGCCGGCGGCTCGAGGCCACCAACGCGCGGATCGCCGATCTCGAGGTGCGCGCATCGGCGGCGCTCGAGGGCGGCCGCGAGGACCTCGCCCGCGAAGCCGCGCAGGCGATCGCCAACCTCGAAGCCGAACGCGATGCCGCGATGACCGCGCGCACGCTGTTCGCCACCGAGATCACCCGGCTGAAGCGTCACGTCGCCAACGCCGAGGCGCGGATTGCCGAGCTCGATCGCGGCCGGCGCCTCGCCCGTGCCTCGGAGGCGGTGCGTTCGCTGCGCCGGAGCGGCATCGAGGCGGCGCGGCCCTACGAGTCGACGCTGCCGGAAGCGGAAGCGACGCTGAAGCGGCTGCGCGAGCGGCAGATGGAGATCCAGGCGGCCGATGACGCGCTGTTCGAGATCGATACCGCCTCGGGACCGGTCGTCGTCGCCGAGAAGCTCGCGGAGCAGGGTTTTGGTCCGCGCATGAAATCGACTGCCGACGACGTGCTGGCGCGCCTGAAAGCCAAGCGCCCGCCTGCAGCCTGAACTGCAAGCCTGAAAGCAAGCCAACTTCCAACCTCGCAACATCAAGGAGACGACCATGAACCAGACCATCCAACCCCACAGCGGCGCCTGGGTCACCTTCACCTACGCGTCCTTCGCGGCTTCCGCCTTCCTCGTCGCCATCGGCGTGTTCTTCCTGCCGATCAGCCCCTGGATGCAGGGCTACCTCACGATGGGCATCGTGATGCTGATCCAGACCTGCATCGCGCTGACCAAGACTGTGCGCGACAACCACGAGAGCAGCAGGCTCGTCAACCGCATCGAGGACGCCAAGGCCGAGCGCCTGCTGATGGAAGTCTCCAAGGCGGCTTGAGGCTGAGCCAGGGACGAAGCGGCGGGTGTTTCTTCACCCGCCGATTTCGCCTGAGGCAAATGCCAAGCCCTCCACGTCATTGCGAGGAGCGAAGCGACGAAGCAATCCATCGCGCAGCATATGCGGAACGATGGATTGCTTCGCTTCGCTCGCAATGACGGGGTGGATAGACTGCCCCCCTTACACCCAACTTGTTTCGTTTCCGGAAGGCCTTGTTTACCCTGCGGCAAAGCGCGTCAGGTTGCGCTCATCGCTCCTTAACAGGGGCGAGTGCAGAGATCGCGCCCGAGGGACAGAGAAATGGCGTCCACGGATGATCCGACCCCGGCTTCGCGCGGCGGCAGGGGTTTTGCCAAAGGACTTGCGAAGGCGCGCGCGGCCCTTGACGGCCTGCGCAGCCATGCCGGCTTCTGGCTGAAGGCGCTGTCGCAGCCGACCATCGATCTCACCCTGCGCACCCAGGCCGGGCAGCGCACCCGTATCGTCGAATCCCCAGGCCTGTCGCTGCCGAAGGACGAGCTCGACGCGCTGGTCTGGCAGTTGCGCATCGTCGCCGCCAAGACGCTGCCCGAGGAGAGCCTGACCTACGGCATTTTCTCCGGCGAGCCGGAGCGGCTGTCGCGCGCCGTCGTCACCGTAATCTCAGAGGAAGACACCGGCCGGCCGATCGCCTTCAACGCGCTGTCGGTGATGGAGGTGCCGCTCGACGGCGAGCCGGCTGAAGTGACCCATCTCGGCCTCGTGATGGTCGATCCCGATGTGCGCGGGCAGGGACTGTCCTGGGTGCTCTACGGCCTGACCGCCCTGGTGCTGTTTGCCCGCGACGGGTTGCGGCCGAAATGGATCTCCAACGTCACCCAGGTGCCGGCGGTGGTCGGCATGGTCAGCGACACCTTCTCGGACGTGTTTCCGTCGCCGCTGCCGGGCGCGCGGCAGAGTTTTGCGCATCTGCAGCTCGCGCGCGGCATCATGGCGCGGCATCGCGCGGTGTTCGGCGTCGGCGAGGAGGCCGGCTTCGACGAGGCGCGCTCGGTCATCACCAACGCCTATACCGGCGGATCGGACGCGCTGAAGAAGACTTTTGAGATCGCGCCGAAACATCGCAATGCCGTCTACAACGAATTCTGCGAACGCGAGCTGGACTATGGCCGCGGCGACGATGTGCTGCAGCTCGGCCGCGTCGATCTGGCCGGCGCGCGCCGTTATGTCATGAGCGAGGTGCCCTCGGGCTCGCTGCCGGCATTGCTCGCAGCATCCGCGATGCTGGCGCTGCAACGGCTGGTGCTGCCGGTGGTCTACTGGCTGGACGACAGCCGCGCCTTCGGCACCTTGCGGCCGCGCCGGCAGGACAGCGGAGCTGTGCGATGAATTTCGATTATTACTCCTTCACCGGCCGCAACATCGGCTTCATCGACGAGCACGAGCAGCAGCTGCTGCGCCAGGCGCGGGTGTTCGTCTGCGGCGTCGGCGGCATGGGCGGCGCGGCCTTCATGGCGCTGGCGCGCGCCGGCGTCGGCAAGTTCGTGATCGCCGACATCGATCGCTTCGAGGTCTCCAACCTCAATCGCCAGGTGTTCGCCTTCGCCGACGAGGTCGGCCGCGAGAAGGCCGCGGTCGCCGCCGAGGCCGCCAAGCGGATCAATCCGACCATCGAGATCGAGGTGCTCGGCGAGAACTGGACCGATGAATTGCCCGCGATTGCCGAACGCTGTCCTGTCATCGTCAACGGCATGGACGACATCGCCGCCGGCGTGCACCTGTACCGGACCGCGAAGCGCGCGGATGCAACCGTGATCGACGCCTATATGTCGCCGCTGCCGTCGGTGATCGTGGTGCGCCCGCACGATCCGCGGCCCGAAGAGCGCCTCGGCTTTCCGACAACAGGCAAGGACTGGAAAGCCATCACCGAGGACGACCGCCGCGCCGCGATGCGTGCCGAGATCGAGCATGTGATGCTGCACTCCTCCTCGCGCAATTATGTCGACCTCACGATCGCCGGTGAAGTCGCGGCCGGCCGCCGCAGCCGGATGTCGTTCGCGCCGATGGTGATCTCGACCGGCATGCTGATGGCCTATGAGGCGGTGGCGCTGATCCTCGGCCGCACCTCCGGCACCGATTGCCGCGGCTGGTTCCTCAACCCGCACCGGCCTGCGATCGAGAAGCCGCGCAATCCGCTGATCGCCGCCCTGATGCGCCCGCTGGTGCGGCGGGCCATCGATCAATTGACGGGCGTCGCATGACCTCGGGGGTGATCGCCGATTCCATCGTCAATCTCTGCGGCGCCATCGGCGTCGCGGTGGCGATGATGACGTTCTATCGGCGCGATCCGCGGAGCCCGCTGACCCGCCGCCTGCTGCTCGCGCTCGGCGTGATCGCGCTCCTGTTCCTCGACCGTGGGCTTGCGTGGTGGAGCGGAAGCTTTGTGCTCGACCGCCTCTCGGTGATCCCGGCCGCGCTGATCCCGCTCGGCGCGCTGATCGTCACCGAGGGCATCCTGCGGCGGCATGCGCCGCGCCCGGTGAAGATCGCAGCGCTCGGTGGCGGCATCCTGCTCGGTCTCGGCGGCACCTTCGGGCTGCAGCGCTTCGTGATGCCCTATGCGATCGCGCTGGCGCTGTTCCAGCTGCTGGCCTTCGCCACCTGCGCGCTGCTGCTGGCAACGCGCGAGCGCGCCGCGCTGATGGCCTCGGAAAACCGCAGCATCGGCCGCATGGCGGTGGGCGCGCTGGTGGTGATCCCGTTCATCCTCACCGATTTCCGCACGCTGTTTCCCGACATCCCGGTCCGGCTCGGCGCGCTCGGTGCGCTGCTCACGGTGACCGTGATGCTGATCGCCGGCGGCGGCGCCGAGACCCGTCGGCATGGGCTCGCGATGATGACGCTGCGGCTGATCTCTTCGGGCCTGCTCGGCCTCGCCGCTGCCTTCATGGCGCCCGAAGTCGATGCCGCCCAGATGGTCCGCTTCGTCGCGGTCGCGATCGCCGGCGTCTTGACCATCGGACTGATGACGGACGCGCTGCGCGCGCTGTTCGAATCGCAGGAGCCGGGCGTGCTCAATTCGGTCGCGGCCTCGCCGGCGCAGACCCGCGAGCAGCTGATCGCCGAGCTCGCGCGGCATCCGATCTTCGAAAGCGCGCGGCGCTTCCGCGAGGACGAGCTTGCGCTGTACGACCCGTCGCTGCTCCACGACTTCCTGTCGACCAGGCGTGTGCTGCGCCGGTCCGATGCGCCGTGGGGGCTGCCCCTGACCGACCCGGCCGCCGAGCGCATGGTCTCGTTGATGACTGCCAATAGCGCCTCCCATGTCATCGTGCTCGGCCATGATCCGCTCGACCTGATCGTGCTTGCCGTGCCGGTGACCGCGGCCGATCCCGCCACCGAAACCGCGCTGGCGCTGGTGCGGCGGCTGCTCGCGCTGACCCCGGAGGCCAAATGACAACAGAGATCCGGGAGGGCGATCGCAAGTCGGCATTCGACGCCGCCCTCAATGCCTATGGGCCCGATAGCCTCTATGTGCCGCCGCTGTGGAGCGATTTCGACCGGATGTTCGATGCCGCGAAGAATCCCTTCGTCACCGAAGGCCACGGCCGCTATGCGCTGTTCTCGGCGCATCGCGACGGAAAGCCGGTCGGCCGCATCGCCGCCTCGATCCACGATGCCTCGAACCGCAAGCACGGCACCCGTCACGGCGCATTCGGCTTCTTCGACTGTATCGACGATGTCGAGGTCGCCGATGCGCTGCTGCGCGCCGCAGAGCAATGGCTGTCGGCGCGTGGCATGAGCCGGATCGCCGGCAACTTCAATCTGACCGCGATGCAGCAGATCGGCGTCATGACCGACGGGTTCGACCATGCGCCGTTCACCGACATGATGTGGTCGCCGCCGCATATCGCGCAGCATCTCGAACGCGCCGGTTATGCTGCGACCTTCCCGATGACGACGTTCGAGATCGCGCTCGACGGCGGCAAGCCGGAGCAATTGCTCGGCGACAAGCAGCGCGCGGTGCTCGCGGACAAGGACTTTGTCTGGCAGCCGATCAAGCGTTCCGCCTTCAAGGTGCGGCTGGAGGACGCGCGCCTCATCCTCAATGACGGCTTTGCCGACAATCCGATGTTCGTGCCGCCGACCGCGGCCGAGTACCTATTCCAGGCCGGCGACATGATGTGGATCATCGACAAGCGGATTTCCATCGTGGTCTATCACCGCGGCCGCCCCGCCGGCGCGATCATCGCGATCCCCGACCTCAATCCATTGATCAAGGCGATCGGCGGCCGGATCGGGCTGACCGCGCCGTTCAGATTCGTGCAGCACCGCATGCTGAACACGCGCGCCGTGCTGATCTATCAGTCGGTCTGCCGCGACCTGCACAATCGCGGCCTCAACGGCGCGATGCTCTACCGCACTGCGCTGGCATTGCAGCAGGCCGGTTACCGCACGCTCGGCGGCACCTGGATCGCTGACATCAATGCTCCCTCGCTGCGCCAGGTCGAGAAGGCCGGCGCCATGCCGCTGCACCGGCTGCACCTGTTCACCAAGCGGCTGGCCGCGGCATGAGCGAACTGACGCCCGATCTGCTGCGTGAGCTGGTCGCGGAGGCGCGGCTGGCGCCGAGCGTCCACAACATCCAGCCGACCCGCTGGCGGCTGCTCGGCGACGGGCGGCTGGCGCTGGTCGACGATATCAGCGTGCGCGCGCCGGTCGCTGACCCCGCCGGGCACGATGTGCTCGTCTCGCACGGCGCGGCGCTGGAGGGCATGAGCCTCGCGCTCAACCGCCGCGGCCTTGCGATCACGGCCATGACCACGATCGAGCAGCCGCTGTCGCCGCAATTTGCCGCGCTTTGCAGCTTTGCGATCCGGCAAGGCGTCGCGCCCGATCCGCTTACGGAGCATGTGGCGCACCGCACGTCGTGGCGGGGCAGATTCGCAGCGTCGCCGGACGACACCGCGCCGCTGGTGCAGCTTGCCGTCGCGCGTGACGATTTGATCTGCATCAGTCATCGCCGGACGATTGCCGATATCGCCGGCTGGGCCGACCAGGCCGAGTTCTCCTTTGTGCAGGGCGACGACTATCGGGCCGAGCTGCTCGAATGGATGCGGCTGTCGCCCAGCCATCCGCACTATCTGCTTGATGGTCTCAATCGGGATGCGCTTGCCATGAGCACGATCGAGGCCACCGCCGCTCGCTTCGTGCTCGGCAGCCTGTTCAGGCCGCTGGATCGTCTCGGCCTCGCCGCAGCGCTGCTCGCCGACCGCGCCAAGACCGCATCGGCCTCGGCGATCGTCCTGTTCTGCCGCCCGGTCGGTGAGGATCCACTCACGACGGGACGGCATTTCTATCGCAGCTGGCTGGAGGTCGATCGCGCGGGGCTCGTGGCATGCCCGATCTCGGCGCTGGCAGATCATCCTGACTTCAATGAGCGGCTGCGAAAACTCGGCAAGGTCGGTGCCGACCTGCGCCTCGTCAACGTGTTCCGCGTCGGCCGATCGGCCAAACCGCTGAAATCGCGGCACTACCGGATGCCGGTGGATCGCTTGATCGTCTGATCGGTACCCCCTGTCAAAGCTTCACGCGGCCGTGCTATGACGCCGCCCGCAAACCAATGACCGGTGGGATGATGTCGAAGCAATCGTTGCGCGAGGAGGCGGAACGCCTGATCCGCGAGACCATGGAAAAACGGAACCTGGTCATCAAGCAGGGCACGACCCGGATCGAGGCCGTCTGCGGCAAATGCGGCGCGCCGAACCGGGTGCAGGCGGAAAAGGGCCAGACCCGCGTCAAGTTCACCTGCAAGAACTGTGACCACAAGCAGGAAACGCTGTAACTCTCTCCGCTATTGCGAGGAGCGGAGCGACGAAGCAATCCATCGTCCCGCGCACGCTGAGGCATGGATTGCTTCGCGGAGCCTGTCGTCCGGCGGCGCTTCGCGCCGACCGGGTGGCTCGCAATGACGGGCCGCGTAGGATGGGTGGAGCGCAGCGATACCCATCATCTCGCCGCGCGGGGACATTTGATGGGTATCGCTTCGCTCCACCCATCCTACGAAGCAGGCCTATTTGAACGCCTCGCACACCGTGGTGTGATCCGGCGCAGTCCGGGCCGCGGTTCGCAGCGAGACGTTGCGCCACCAGGCATCCAGGGCGTGGCGGTCGCAGGCGAGCTTCACGCTCATCCCGCCGGCGAACTTGATCCAGTCCCCGAAGCTCTGCCGTGACACCGCGATCACGACCGGAATATCGGTGCCGAGCGCGCGCTCGATCAGGAAGCCGAGGCCCTTGCCGTCGCGTTCCCGCTTGCCGAAGCGGTTGATGATGACGAGATCGGCGCCGGCCGAAAGCGCGCCGGCGACGCGGATGCCTGCGTCCTGCAGCCGCGACAGGTCGAGCTTGCAGCCGGTGGCGCCGGATCTTGTAGTACTTGGGTTTGGCGGCTGCGCCAGCAGCAGCGTCTCGCCGCTATGGACCAGAACCGCCGACAGGCTGGAATCCGCGCATTGGCCCGTCTGCACCATGCCGACGACGCGCGTGCCGTGCGCCTTCAGGTCGGAGGCGAAGGCGCGCAGGATCGCGTCGGGATCGTCATTGTCGTCATAGACCAGGGCGGCAAGGTCGGATTGGGCATCGAACATGATGGGCTCTGTTCGTTGTGAAGGGGAGAGGCGGCCGGGGCGCCAAAGGGGAGCCAAGGCGTCGCGGCCGCACGTTTGTCGGATCAGGCGGCCGGCGGGCCGTTGATGATCTGCAGCTGGGTGAATTCGGCGAGGCCTTCCTCGGCGAATTCGGTGCCGATGCCCGACTGCTTGGCGCCGCCGAACGGAATGTTCGGGGCCATGTCGAGATGCTTGTTGATCCACACCGTGCCGGCCTCGATCCGGGTCGCAATCTCATGCGCCCGCTTGATGTCGGATGACCAGACCGACGCGCCGAGGCCGTAGGTGGTGGCGTTGGCGCGGCGGATCACGTCATCCTTGTCGGAGTATTTGATCACAGGCAGCACCGGGCCGAACTGCTCCTCGTCGACCAGCTTGGAGCCTTCCTTGATGTCGCGCACGATGGTCGGCTCGATGAAGTAGCCGGGACGGTCCATCGCGGCGCCGCCGGCGATCACGTTGCCGTTCTTGCGGGCGTCGTCGAGGAACGCCTTCACCTTCTCGTACTGCATCTTGTTCTGCAGCGGGCCCAGCTTGGTGCCCTGCTTGGAGCCATCGTCGACCACGGTGTTCTTGGCGATCGCGACCAGCTCGTTGCAGATTTCGTCATAGACTGACTCGTGCACATAGAGCCGCTTGATGGCGAGGCAGACCTGGCCGGAGTTCTGGAACGCGCCCTCGAAGATGCCGGGCGCCACCTTCTTCGGATCGACGTCGTCGAGCACGATGCCGGCATCGTTGCCGCCGAGCTCGAGCGTGATCCGCTTCAACGTCTGCGATGCGCTGGCCATCACCTTCTGGCCGGTTGCGGTCGAGCCGGTGAAGGAGATCTTGCGAATGTCGGGGTGCTTGGTCATGTGATCGCCGAGATCGTTGGCGTCGGCGATGACGTTCAGCACGCCCTTCGGCAGGATGTCCTTGACCAGCTCGGCAAAGCGCAGCGAGGCCAGCGGCGTGGTCGGCGCAGGCTTCACCACCAGCGTGTTGCCGGCGAGCAGCGCCGATGGCAACTTGAATGCAAGAATCAGAAGCGGGTAGTTCCAGGGAATGATCGCGCCGACCACGCCGAGCGGGCGGCGATAGGCCTCGACCTTGCGGTCGCCGGAATTCTCGATCACGCGCATCGGCAGATCGAGCGAGCCGAGATAGCGGAAGAAGCCCGCCATGCCCATCACCTCGCCGGTGGCATCCGCGAGCGGCTTGCCTTGTTCGCTGGTCAGGATATGCGCGAGCTCGTTGGTGTTGGCCTCGATCGCCTCGGCCATCTTGATGACGAGCTTGCGGCGCTCGTCCATCGGCGTTGCGGCCCAGGCCGGATAGGCGGCCTTCGCGGCGGCGACAGCCTTGTCGAGCTGTTCCTTGGAGGCGCGCGGGCATTGCGCCACCACCTCTTCGGTCGCCGGATTGAGCACCGGCATCGTGCTGTCGCCGGGTACCATCTTGCCGTCGATGAGAAGCTTGTAATCACTCATAGGCTTTGCTCTCCCTGGTCAAACGGGTCCTTCGCCGACCTCGCTATATTCTTACGTATATCACGGAAGGAACAAGGGCGCCACGGCCGTCCATGAGGCGTCCTGGCAGTGCTGGGCCGCCTGAATCCCTAGGAAAATGTCGAAGAAAGTGCGCCTTGGCTTCGCGAACATTTTATTCGCCGTTGCCGGCCCGGCGTCAACCGGAGCGGCGCACGCTTCAATGTATTCTAACGCCGCCCGCGAGTGTGCCGGACGCGCGGCCTCTATACTTGGGGCTGGACGCTTGTTGTCCTATCGATATATTAGATCGAATATAACGATGATCCGGAGTGCCGGTATGCAGATCGAAACCCAGGAGCTCACCACCTGCGAAGTCGCGCCCGACGGCTGCGCCATTTCGCTGGGATTCGTCGACGGCAAGGGCGAGCCCGCAACGATCCGGCTGTCGATCAACCAGGTCGGCGCGCTGGTCATGACCTTGCCCGGGCTGATCAGCAAGGCGTTGCAGACCCGCTTTGGCGACCAGACGCTGCGCTATGCCTATCCGCTGGATTCATGGGTGATCGAGCAGTCGACCGATCCGGCCCAGGGCATGATGACGCTCAAGACCTCGGACGGTTTCAGCGTCTGCTTCTCGATCCCGCGCGCGCAGCAGAACGAGCTCGGCGAGGCGCTGGTGGCGCCGACGGCGACGCCGGTGCGGGTGCGGGCGAATTGAGAAAGTGCGTAGGATGGGTGGAGCGAAGCGATACCCATCAAATTGTGCGCCGCAGGAGAGATGATGGGTATCGCTTCGCTCCACCCATCCTACGATTCTCCTCTTACTTCCCCTTCACGAACGCGGCGAACGCATCGCCGTAATCCTTGTGCCAGCGCGACAGCGGCGGGCGGTTCTCGACGATGTCGCCGGCGGCCCACAGGATGCGGCGCTCGTCGAGCGCGCGCGGCACGTCATTGTCGGGGCAGAGGATATAGAAATCGCCGGCTTCGAGGTGCTCGATCATGAAGTCGACGGTCTGTTCCGCCGTCCAGGCTGCGGCCGGCTTCTCGGTGCGGCCGCGCGCGGTCAGCCCGGTGAAGACAAAGCCCGGGATCAACAGATGCGCCGTGAGCTTGCAGCCGTCGGTGTTGCGCAGCTCGTGTTGTAGCGCCTCGGTGAACGCCTTCACGCCGGCCTTGGAGACATTGTAGGTGGGATCGCCCGGCGGCGTGGTGATGCCCTGCTTGGAGCCGGTGTTGATGACCAGCCCCGGCCGCCCGCGCTTGATCATGTTGGGCGTAAACGCCTGCGTTCCGTTGATCACGCCCCACAGATTGACGCCAAGGATGCGCTGCCAATTGTCCGCGGGCCCGAACATCGCGCTGCCGGGCTGGATGCCGGCATTGTTCATCAGGATGTCGGTGCCGCCGAATTTCTTCGCGACGGCGGCTTCGAGATTTGCGACCTCGTCCGCGCGGCTGACGTCGACCGCAGCCGTCATGATATCGGCCGCGCCGCCGCGTGCCGCCGATGACAATTTTGCCGCAGCCGCCTTCAGCGTGTCATCGCCGAGATCGACGATGCAGACCTTCATGCCGGCTTCGGCGAACCGCCTCGCTGCGGCAAGCCCGATGCCGGACGCGCCTCCGGTGATCACGGCAACATGATTGGCTGATATCACGGGGTGGGGCATCGCTCGTCTCCGGACACATCTTTGGCTGACATCGGCAAGCTAGAGCCTGATGAATTGTGATCGAATTGCTTCGGCTACGCGCTGCTTCACCTCTCCCTTGGGAGAGGTCGATTTGCGAAGCAAATCGGGTGAGGGGACGCAGCTCTAACGAGAGACCGTAACCCCTCACCCGTCGCTACGCGCCGACCTCTCCCAAGGGAGAGGTGAACCTCCGCTGCCGATCCAGGTTCAACCTAATTCCATCATGCTATAGCATATCGCGCGCACGACACAGGCGCATGGGAGGTTTTCATGCGCGCTGCCCTCGACAACGCCGGCTCCGCTTTACGGTTTCGCGCCTGCGCTGTAGAATTACCGATATAACGCCTCCAAAAGACCTCAGCCGACAATTTGACAGGGAGTGCAAACATGGCTGTTTCACAGGCTATTCCGATCACGCGCCATCCTTATGCCGACGGCTCCTACAAGAAGATGCTGATCGACGGCAAATGGATCGACGCCGCCTCCGGCAAGAAATTCGAAACCCACAATCCCGCCACTGGTGAATTGCTCGCGACTGTCGCCGAGGGCGACGCCGAGGACATCAACCGCGCGGTTGCGGCGGCGCGCCGCGCGTTCGAAGGACCGTGGAGCAAGGTGAAGCCGTTCGAGCGGCAGAACATGCTGCTCAAGCTCGCCGAGCTGGTCGAGGCCAATTTCGAGGAGCTGTCCCAGCTCGACACGCTCGACATGGGCGCGCCGATCAGTCGCACCCGCGGCAACCGGCTCCGCTCGCTCGGCATGCTGCGCTATTACGCAGGCCAGGCCACCGCGATCCACGGCGAAACCATCGAGAACTCGCTGCCCGGCGAGATCTTCTCCTACACGCTGAAGGAGCCGATCGGCGTGGTCGGCGCCATCATCCCCTGGAACGGGCCGCTGACCGCCTCGATCTGGAAGATCGGCCCGGCGATCGCGACCGGGTGCACCGTGGTGCTGAAGCCGGCCGAGGAATCGCCGCTGACCTCGCTGCGCATCGGCGAGCTCTGCATGGAGGCCGGCATTCCGCCTGGGGTCGTCAACGTCGTGCCGGGCTATGGCGAGACCGCGGGCGCCGCGCTCGCCTCGCATCCCGATGTCGACAAGGTTGCCTTCACCGGCTCGCACGTTACGGGACAGTCGATCATCCGTGCCTCGGCCGGCAACCTCAAACGCGTCTCGCTCGAGCTCGGCGGCAAGTCGCCGGACATCGTGTTCGCCGACGCCGACCTCGACGCCGCGGTGCCGGGAGCTGCGATGGCGGTGTTCGCCAATTCCGGCCAGATCTGCAGCGCCGGCACCCGGCTGTTCGTCGAGCAGAGGGTCTATGACGAATTCGTCGGCCGTGTCGCCGAGTTCGGCAAGAAGCTGCAGGTCGGCAACGGCCTCGACCCCAACACCCAGATCGGGCCCTTGGTGTCGCAGCAGCAGATGGACCGCGTCTCCGGCTATCTCGACATCGGCCAGAAGGAAGGCGCCAAGGCGCTGGCCGGCGGCGGCCGCCTCACCGAAGGCGCGCTGTCGAAGGGCTATTTCGTGCAGCCGACCGTGTTCGCCAATGTGCAGGACAACATGCGCATCGCGCAGGAGGAGATCTTCGGCCCGGTGATCTCGGCGATCTCGTTCAAGGATCCGGACGAGCTGATCAAGCGCGCCAATGCCACCACCTTCGGCCTCGGCTCGGGCGTCTGGACCACCAATGTCAGCAAGGCGCACCAGGTCGCAAGGGCGCTGCGCGCCGGCTCGGTCTGGGTCAATTGCTACCAGGCGATGGACCCGGCGGTGCCGTTCGGCGGCTACAAGATGAGCGGCTACGGCCGCGAGTCCGGCAAGCAGCACGTCGAGGAATATCTCAACGTCAAGGCAGTCTGGATCAAGACGGGCTAGCTAGAGCCGCAAAGCAACTGCGCTCCCTCTCCCGCTTGCGGGGGAGGGGATCGCATATGGCAAAGGAACTTCGTCGTCCCGGACAAGCGCAGCGAAGCGGAGCGCAGATCCGGGACCCATAACCACAGGATTTCGTTTGACGAAGACTCGTGGTCGTTCGCCGGCGCCGCAACCGCTCCCTGGGGTTATGGGTCCCGGCCTACGGGACGACACCGAACGTTTCCGTATGCGATTGCCCGGCGCTTGCGGGCAGGGGTACTTGCACGATTTCTGAATATTAGAAATGTACCCTGATTTGCCCGGCGTGTCAAGCCGCGCCCCACCGCCGCCCGGCTCCCTTTGCATAGGGTTGTTTTCGATATTTTCGCAACGCGCCCCTGCGCCGGCCGCAGGTCCCCCGCGTTTACCGCCCCGCGGCCTTCTTCGGCTTGCCGATGTCGCTGCGCAGGGCCTCGAGCTCCTTGCGCACGGCTGACGCCGCGTCGCGTTCGATCTTGCGGTAGCGCGCCACCAGGGAGAGGCCGAACGGGGTCAGCACCGCGCCGCCGCCGTTCTTGCCGCCGGTCTGGCGCTCCACCGCCGCCTGCCGGCAGATGCGGTTGATCTCGTCGACCAGGTCCCAGGCGCGCTTGTAGCTCATGTCCATGGCGCGGCCGGCGGCCGAGATCGAGCCGCATTCCTTGATCTGCTCGAGCAGCAGGATCTTGCCCGGCCCGATCCGGTCCTCGGCATCGAGGTCGATGCGGACGCTCAGGGAGGGGAGCGATGAGGCGCTCGATTTCGACATGGGAGACCTTCTCTCGGCAACAGATTGCCACTACCTCCTTTTATGAACAAGATGAACCCGTTAGATAACGGGAAATCGCAAAGAATATTTGGGGTAGGCATGACTTCTTCGTCGCTGTTTTCGCCGCTCAAGGTCGGTCCCTATGAGCTGAAGCACCGCGTCGTGATGGCGCCGTTGACGCGGATGCGGGCGGCGCGGCCGAGTCTGGCGCCGCGGCCGATGAACGCGGAATATTATGCGCAGCGCGCGACGCCGGGCGGCCTGCTGATCGCGGAAGCTTCGCCCGTGGTCGCCACCGGCTTCGGCAATCCCGGCGTTCCCGGCATCTACAGCGAGGCCCAGATCGCGGGCTGGCGCGAGGTGGTGGATGCCGTGCACGCCAAGGGCGGCCTGATCTTCCTGCAGCTCTGGCACGTCGGCCGCGTCTCGCATTCCTCGTTCCAGCCTGACGGGGCGCTGCCGGTGGCGCCGTCGGCGGTCGCGATCCCTTCCGAGTTCAAATGCATGACGGCGGACGGCAAGGTGGTCGAGTACGAGACGCCGCGCGCGCTCGAGACCGAAGAGGTCGCGTTGATGGTCGAGGCCTATCGTGAGGGCGCGAAGAACGCGCTCGCCGCCGGCTTCGACGGCGTCGAGATCCACGGCGCCAACGGCTATCTGATCGAGCAGTTCCTGCAATCGCGCAGCAATGTGCGCACCGATCAATATGGCGGCTCGATCGAGAACCGCGTCCGCTTCCTGCTGGAAGTGACGCAGGCGGTGACCGAGGTGTGGGGTGCCAACCGCGTCGGCGTGCGGCTCTCGCCCTACGGCATTGCCAATGGCAGCGGCGAGGCCGATCCGATGTCGCTCTACAGCCACGCCATCAAGGCGCTGGACAAGTTCGGGCTCGCCTATCTGCATTTCATCGAGCCGCGCGCCTCCGGCACTGGCCGCGCCGAGGTCGACTGGCAGAACGTGCCGTCCGCGATGGTGCTGTACCGCCCGATGTGGAGCGGCGTGCTGATCACGGCCGGCAATTTCGTCGGCGACAGCGCAGAGCGCGCGCTTGCCGAGGGCCATGCCGATGCGATCGCATTCGGCCGCTACTTCATCTCCAACCCGGATCTGCCGCGCCGCCTGCAGCGCGGTTATCCGCTGACCAAGTACAACCGCGCCACCTTCTATGCCGGCGAGGAGAAGGGCTACACGGATTATCCCGTGCACGACGAGCTGGCGCAGGCGTAGACGACGCGCCGTCATTGCGAGGAGCGAAGCGACGAAGCAATCCATCGCTCCGCGCATGCGGATGAATGGATTGCTTCGCGGAGTCTGTCATCGGGCGCGCGTTCGCGCGACCCGTTGGCTCGCAATGACGGTGATAACAGATGTTTCCGGACGACGAGTTCGAGCCGACCAAGAAGCCAAAACCCGTGGCGCTGGCGAAGCCTGCCGCCGGTCAATGCCTGTGCGGCAAGGTCCGGTTCGAGATCGATGTGCCGGCGCGCTGGGCCTGGCACGATCACACCGCCGCCAGCCGCCGCGCCCATGGCGCGGTTTACGCGACCTATGTCGGCAGCTGGAAGAAGCGCTTCCGCATCACGCAAGGCGAGAGCGAGCTGTCGCGCTACGAGGATGCGAAGAGCAAGACCGTGCGCAGCTTCTGCGCCAATTGCGGCACGCCTGTTATCTACGAGCGCGCGCGGTCGCCGCACATGGTCAACATCCCGCGCGCGCTGTTTTCGGGGCGCACCGGTCGGCAGCCGCTCTATCACATCGCGATCGAGGAATTGCAGGAATGGGCCTACACCGGCGAGCCGCTGGTGCCGCTGAAGGGCTATCCCGGCGTGGTCTGGCAGCGTTCGAAAAAGAAGAAGCGCAGCGAGCGCGAGGGGATGTTCTGATGCATGATCCGGAAAAGTGCGAAGCGGTTTTCCGAAAAGATCATGCACAAAAGGACGCAAGCTGCGCTCGTCAGCTTCCGAGCAGGACGCACCAGCGCCGCGTCAGTGCTTCACGTAGATGACCTCGTCCGTTCCGGCGTATTCCTCGGTCCATCCCCTCCTGTCCACGAGGAACTTCTTCAGAGGTTCGTGCGCCTTCACCCAGAGCACCGTATCGATTTTGTACTTGTCGAGGACGGCGTCCCAGGCGGTCTCATCGATCTCCCATTTGATCAGGCTGAAATAGTCGCGCAGCAGCTCGTCGGGGTAAGCGGTAGCTGACCGGCCATCGATGAATACGGGCACCGCACCACGCGTGTAGAAGATCAGAAGACCGCCGACGTTCCAGTGGTTCAGCAGCCGTGCATGCGGAAAATGCGTCTGGAGATAGCGCGCATCCTGCTCCGACAGCAGCTGCGGCAGCGCGAGCGCCGGTTTGACGTATGTCAGCGTCAGCGGCAGCGCGCACATTCCAACGATGCCGGCAACCAGCAACGCGCCTTGGACCTTGAGATCGTTCAGTCGCTTGGGCAGCAGCCGATCCAGGTGGAGGGCCAGCGGCACCGTCGCGAACATGAAGAAGAACGACATGTATCTGTATTGATAGAATCCCAGCAGCAGGAACAGCCAGGCCAGCAGCCGCGACTCCAGAGGAGCGAGCGAAGCCGCTGGGTGGCGGAGCTCGAACGCAATGAAGATGGCGATATAGATGATACCGGGAACGCTTCCCGGCATGGTGAAGTTCGCAGCGTAAGACCACCACTCGGTGATGTGCGCCTGCGCAAAGTGGCCCAGCGTGGTCGCGACGCCGTTGTAGATATGCCAGCCCAGAGGATTGATCAGGATGGCGACAAGGCAGCCGGTTGCTGCGAAACTGTAGATCCTAAGGCCGGTCCAGTCCCGTCTGAGCACGGACACGGCGCCAAAAAAACCGATCAGGAAAAGCCCGAGCATGAAGCCGCCGTGTAGATTGGCCCAAAGCACCATCATCACAGGCAGCAAGAACCATCGGGTTCGTTTCAAGCACTCTGCGTAGAAGATGACGCAGAACAACATGGTCGGGGTGTTTGGCGACACCGAGAGATAGGAATTCGGGGCGGTCGCAAAAGCGGGATAGAGCAGGCACGCGGCCAGAACGGAAATGCCGACCGCAAGCGTCGAAGCGCCATTGCTCAGGCAGATGGATGTAAGATATCCGGTGATGACGGCGCCACATGCAACGATTGCCAATGTGAGACCGGTACATCCCGTGTATTGAAACACGACGCTGGCGATCACGTCCCAGAGCCAGGAGAGATTGTACCATTGCCTGTCGCCGAGCGTGAAAGACCACGGATCCTGGAAGGGGATATTGCCGCGCTCTCTGATCAGGTCGCCGGCGGCGAGATGCCATCCCAAATCGAGGTGGCCCAGCAGGAGCGGCCCGTTCGCCAGGTAGTACAGGGATGAGAACGCGATCAGGAAGAGGTAGATTCGCAGCTTCGCGAGCTTGATCGTTCCTGGTCCCCTCTCAAGCCTGGTGCCGTTCCAAGCCGCCAGCGCGTCCATGAATGAGTCCTGCGATCGAAGCGGGCCGCCTGCGGGCCCTGCGTGCTTTTCTGCCTGCCCGATGGATGCAAACAATCGCCGCTTTAGGGCACTCTCGCTAAAGTAGCGTTAATGTCGGCGGCGCAATTCGATGCTGCCCGCCGACGAAGTTTCCTGGAACTTGCGATCATCATGGTGCGCGCATGGTCAACGGCAGGCGCGCGCCTGCGGAATGCGGCCATGACCGGCCGCTCGATTGCTCCCGAAGCGCAAGTTTGGTCATCTCCTCGCCTGCCGTCGGCCAACGCGCTGGCAGGCCTGGAGGGAACATGAAGAACCGCATCACCGGCCGCTCGGCATTCTTGGCGTTGCTGAAGGATGAAGGCGTCACGCATCTGTTCGGCAATCCCGGCACCACCGAATTGCCGATCATGCACGCGCTGAAGGACCATCCCGATCTCACCTATGTGATGGCGATGCAGGAGAGTCTGGTCGTCGCGATGGCCGACGGCTTCAGCCGCGCCTCCGGCAAGCTGGTCGCCTGCAACGTCCATGTCGCGCCCGGCCTCGGCAATGCGATGGGCTCGCTCTACAATGCGAGCTTCACCGGCACGCCGCTGATCCTGACCGCCGGGCAGCAAGAGCAGGGCCACGGCCTGACCGAGCCGGTGCTGTTCGGCCCGCTGGTGCAGATGGCCACGCCCCTGGTGAAATGGGCGGTCGAGGTGACGCGGCTCGAAGACCTGCCGCGCATCGTGCGCCGCGCCGCCAAGATCGCGACCACGCCGCCCACCGGACCGGTGTTCATCTCGTTGCCCGGCGACATCCTCAATGCGGAGGCCGGCATCGAGCTCGGCCGCTCCACCCGGGTCGACACCCGCGTCCGGCCGTCGGAGGATTTGCTGAAGGCGCTGGCCGCACGCATCCTCAAGGCCGAGCGCCCGGTCATCGTCGTCGGCGACGAGATTGTGAAAAGTGACGCGCTGCGCGAGGCCGCCGATCTCGCCGAGACGCTGGGCTGCCCGGCGTGGCAATCGTCGACGCCCTATGGCGCGCACTTCCTGTCCGAAAGCCCGAGCTTCATGGGCGCCATCGCACGGCTGCAGAAGGTCGCGCGCGACGTGCTGGCACCGCATGATCTTCTGATCGCGCTCGGCGGCGATCCCTTGCGGATGTCGGTCTACAGCGAGGTCGATCCGCTGCCGGACGGGCTCTCGATCGTGCAGGTCGGCCTCGTCGACAGCGATCTCGCCAGGAATTATGGCGCCGAAATCGCGGTCATGGCCGACGTCAAGGAAACGCTGCGTGCGCTGGTCCCGGCATTGCAGGAGCTCGGCGGCGGCGCGCTGGAGACGCGCGCCAAGCAGGGGCTGGCGGCGCTCGCACCGAAGAACTGGGCGGCGAAGCGCAAGGCGCTGGTCGAGCAGATCTCGAAGGCGAGCCAGACCTCGCCGATCGATCCGGACTGGCTCGCATTGCAGGTCGTGGAGGCGATGCCCGACAATGCGATTCTGGTCGACGAGGGCCTGACCTCGTCGCGCCAGATCATTGCGCTGCGCGCGCATCGCGACCGCTACGGCTATCACGCGCTCGCGTCGGGCGGTATCGGCTGGGGCCTGCCGGCCGCGGTCGGCGTCAGCCTCGCCAATCCGCAGCGTCCGGTGGTGTGCTATTCCGGCGACGGCTCGTCGATGTATTCGATCCAGTCGCTGTGGACCGCAGCCAACCACAAGCTGCCGCTCAATTTCGTGATCGTGAACAATGGCGGCTCCCGCATCATCAAGCAGCGCCTGCTCGCCTTCCACGGTGACGACAATTATGTCGGCATGGACTTCATCGATCCGCCGGTCGATTTCACCGCGCTTGCGCGTTCGCTCGGGCTCGAGGCGATCAAGGTCACCGATCCGCAGGAGCTGAAGGGCACGCTGAGGTCGGCGTTCAGCCGCCCGGGTGCGAAGCTGATCGAGGTGGTGGTGAGCAATTCGGTGAATTGAAGGAGCCGCACGCTGGCTCTCTCACCGTCATCCTGAGGAGCGCGGAACGCGCGTCTCGAAGGATGCACGGCCCGCCGGTGGCCGTCGATCCTTCGAGACGCGCGCAAGAGCGCGCTCCTCAGGATGACGGAAGAAAGAGCATCCTCTACTCCGCCGCCGCACCTCTCTTCACCCGATACCGGCTCGCCGGATGCGTGTCGTTCAGCTTGGCGCGCCCCGCACCGAACAGCTTCTCCCGCAGCGTGCCCTTGGCGTACTCCCGCTTGTAGCGGCCGCGCTTGACGAGCTCGGGCACCAGCATGTCGGCGATATCCTCGAAGTCGCCGGGCGAGATCGCGAAGGCGACGTTGAGGCCGTCGACGTCGGTGTCCTCGAACCACTGCTCGATCTTGTCGGCGACCTGCTCCGGCGTGCCGACCACCACGGGGCCGGCGCCGCCGATGCCGACATGCTCGGCGACCTCGCGCACGGTCCAGACCCTGTCAGGATCGGCGCGGGTGACGTTGTCCATCGCGGAGCGACCGGCGTCGTTCTGCACGTGCCGCACCTCCTGGTCGAGCGAGTAGGTCGAGAAGTCGACGCCGGTCCAGCCCGACATCAGCGCCAGCGCGCCCTCATGGCTGATATGGCTGCGATACTCGGCGTATTTCGCTTTCGCCTCGGCCTCGGTCGGCGCGACCACGACGCACATCATCGAGAACATCAAGATCTCGGCGGCGTTGCGGCCTTTCGCGGCGGCGAGCTCGCGGATCGCCGAGACGCGCGGGCCGATCACCTTCGCCGACGGCCCCGACATGAACACGCATTCGGCATGCTCGGCGGCGAACTGCCGGCCGCGCGGCGAGGTGCCGGCCTGGTAGAGCACCGGCGTGCGTTGCGGCGACGGCTCCGACAGATGGATCGCGTTGAGCCGGTAGTTGTTGCCCTCGTGCTGCACCCGATGCACCTTCTTGGGATCGGTGAAGATGCCGCGCGCGACGTCGCGGATCGCGGCGTCGTCCTCCCAGCTGCCTTCCCAGAGCTTGTAAACCAGCTCCATATATTCGTCGGCGAGCTCGTAGCGGTCGTCATGCGCGGTCTGCTTGTCCTTGCCGGCGCCGCGCGCGGCACTATCGAGATAGCCGGTCACCACATTCCAGCCGACCCGGCCATTGGTCAGATGGTCGAGCGTCGACATCCGCCGCGCGAACGGGTAGGGCGGCTCGAAGGAGAGATTGCTGGTGACGCCGAAGCCGAGATTTTCGGTCACCGCGGCCATCGCCGGGATCAGCATCAGCGGCTCGTTGGCCGGGGTCTGCGCCGCGTTGCGCAGCGCCGCATCCGGATTGCCGGCGTACACGTCATAGACGCCGAGCACATCGGCGAGGAACAGACCGTCGAACCGGCCGCGCTCCAGCGTCTTCGCCAGATCGGTCCAGTAGGACAGCTTGTTGTAGTCCTTGGTGCGGTCGCGCGGATGGGTCCATAGCCCCGGCGACTGATGCGCCACGCAGTTCATGGCAAAGGCGTTGAGCCGGATTTGTTTTGTCATTGTCGAAACCTTGGTCGAAACCTTGAGCGCCGCTTCGATTGCTGCCCGGTCCGATGCCGGGCGTCCCACCATCAACTTGTTGCGACTTCCCACGTTTTGGCAAGGCCCCTTCTCGATTCACACCCTTCCGGTGGCGGGCCGATCCCGATAGGTTGCCGGCCTCCAGAAGCATGATCCGGATGTGCGACGCAGCGATCCGACGGGATCATGCCAAGACGCGACCGGACGAAGGAACAATCATGGCGACACGGGCCGACGCAATCGCAAACGTGCGGGAGCATTTTCAATCGGGACAATTCCTGAAGGAGCTGGACCGCAGGGTCGGCTATCAGACCGAAAGCCTCAACGCCGACAGGGCCGATGCGTTGCGCGCCTATCTGGTCGAGAATCTGCAGCCGGCCTTTGCTGAGCTCGATTTCAAGACCCGGCTGATCGAGTCGCCCACCGGCCGCGGGCCCTATCTGATCGCCGACTACCAGGAAGATGCCGCGCGGCCGACCGTGCTGACCTACGGCCATGGCGACGTCGTCGACGGCATGGTCGGCGAGTGGCGCGACGGGCTCAATCCCTGGCAGACCACCGTCAAGGGCGACCGCGTCTATGGCCGCGGCACCGCCGACAACAAGGGCCAGCATTCGATCAACATGGCCGCGCTGCGGGCAGTGAAGCAGGCGCGCGGCGGCAAGCTCGGCTTCAACGCCAAGTTCATCATCGAGACCGGCGAGGAGATCGGCTCGCCCGATCTGCGCGAGGTCTGCGAGGCGCATCGCGAGGAGCTGAAGGCCGATCTGTTCATTGCCTCCGACGGGCCGCGGCTGTCGGCGGAGCGGCCGACCATCTTCCTCGGCTGCCGCGGCGGCAACCGCATCCATCTCGACGTCAACCTGCGCGAGGGTGGCAACCATTCCGGCAATTGGGGCGGCGTGCTGGCCAATCCCGCCACGATCCTGGTGAACGCGATCGCGAGCCTGGTCGACGGCAAGGGCCGTATGAAGCTCGAGATCCTGAAACCGCCACCGATCTCGAACCGGGTCCGCGCCGCACTCGCCGACGTCGAGATCAAGCCGACGCCGGACGAACCTCAGCTGGCGGAGGGTTGGGGCGAGGAGGGCCTGACCGCGGCCGAGCGGCTCTATGCCTGGAACACGCTGGAAGTGCTGGCGATGTCGTCGGGCAATATCGACAAGCCGGCCAACGCGATTCCCGGCCATGCCAACGCGGTGCTGCAACTGCGCTTCGTGGTCGGCACGAAATATCTCGAAGTGATCGATGGGGTGCGCGACTATCTGCACAGGAACGGCTTTCCGATGGTCGAGGTCTCCGGCGCGCAGCGCTTTGGCGCCTCGCGCACCGACATGGACAGCCCGTGGATCGACTGGGCGGCGAACTCGATCCGCACCACGACAGGCAAGGCGCCGGCGGTGCTGCCGAACTTCGGCGGCTCGCTGCCCAACGACGTGTTCTCCGAAGGTCTCGGCCTGCCGACGATCTGGGTGCCGCATTCCTATCCAGGCTGCTCGCAGCACGCGCCCGATGAGCACATCCTGTTGCCGGTGACCGAGGAGGCGCTGACCATCATGGCCGGCCTGTTCTGGGATCTCGGCGAGACGCCACGCAAGTGACGCGCGTTGTTGTGCAAAGCAAAGACTGGATGGCTCCCTCGCCCCGCTCTTGCGGGGAGAGGGTGGGGTGAGGGGCTTCTCTCCACACGTGTGATCGACGTGAGACCTGTACCCCCTCACCCGGATTGCATCTGACGATGCAATCCGACCTCTCCCCGCAGGCGGGGAGAGGTGAAGCGAAGCAACGCCTGAAATGGCCAAGGAATGCAGATGGCACTATCGACGCCCTTCAATAGCCCGGCCGACGCCACCACTAAGAAAAACATCACCCGCCTGATTGTCGCGACCTCGGTCGGCAATGCGCTCGAATGGTACGACATCTCGGTCTACGCCTATTTCGCGGTCTACCTCTCCAAGGCGTTCTTCCCGGCCAATGATCCGACCACCTCGCTGCTGCTGACCTTCGGCGGTTTTGGCCTGTCGTTCCTGATCCGCCCGATCGGCGGCGTCGTGCTCGGCGCCTATGCCGACCGGCACGGCCGCAAGGCGTCGCTGATGCTGTCGATCGTGCTGATGACCTTTGGCACGCTGGTCCTTGCGCTGATGCCGACCTTTGAGACCATCGGCATCCTGGCGCCGATCGCGGTGATGCTGGCGCGGCTGGTGCAGGGCTTCTCCGCGGGCGGCGAGTTCGGTTCCTCGACCGCGTTCCTGGTCGAGCACATGCCGGAGCGGCGCGGCTTTGTCGCGAGCTGGCAGTTCGCGAGCCAGGGCGTCAGCGGCCTGCTCGGCGCCGGCTTCGGCGCGCTGCTGACGTCGGTGATGAGCCCGGAGGATCTGCAGTCCTGGGGCTGGCGGCTGCCGTTCCTGTTCGGCGTGCTGATCGGCCCGGTCGGCATCTACATCCGAAACTATGTCGATGACGCAACGCCGCCCCCGGTCGCTGGAAAGCAGGATTCGCCGGTCAGCGAAGTGCTCGCGCGGCAGAAGCTCGCCACGATTCTCGCGATCGGCGCGCTCGCGGTGTCGACCGCGGTGAATTATTTGATCGTCTACATGCCGACCTACGTGGTGAAGACGCTGAACCTGCCGCCGACGGTCGGATTCATGGCGGCGCTGGTCGCGCAGACCGCGGTCGCGCTGCTTGCGCCGATCGCGGGCTTTGTCTCCGACAAGATCGGACGCACCACGCACATGATCCTGTTTGCGCTGCTGCTGCTGGTCTCGATCTTCCCGGCCTTCCTGCTGCTCACCGGTAAGCCGACGCCGACCATCATCCTGCTCGGCGTGCTCTGGCTCGGCGTGCTCAAATCGCTGTATTACGGGCCGCTGGCCGCGTTGATGTCGGAGCTGTTTCCGCCGGCGACGCGTGCGACCGGGCTCGGTCTCAGCTACAATATCGGCGTCACATTGTTCGGCGGCATGGGGCCGGCGATCATGACCTGGATGGGCGGCTTTGCGCTGATCGGCGAGCTCGCGCCGGGCTATTATCTCACCGCGGTCTGCATCCTCAGCCTCGGCGCTCTCTTCACCATTCGAAGGATGCGGCTCGCATGATCCGAAAAAGTGCGAAGCGGTTTTTCGAGATGATCATGCTCAAATGGCGCCTGATTTCGTGAAACGAAATTCGAATGTCGCTATTGCTGCAAAGCAGCGTCGATAGTCTATATCATAGTTTCATCTGACGAAAGTATACGGTGTCCGCTGCACATCATCCGTTTTAGGATGATGTCCGCCGGGCGCATCTCTTCGTGCCCGGTTCACGAATTGGAATTGAGGCAAGGAAGGCCAGGGCATGAACGCCTCCACGACTGCGACCGCACGGACCAGCCGCAAGAGGCCACAGCCGGAGCCGGGTCAACCCGACAAGTTCAACGCGATCCAGAAGGTCTGCGCGATCCTGCGGGTGCTGGCGCAGCGCTCGCCGCTGCGGCTGACCGACATCGCCGACACCACCTCGCTGAACAAGGCGACCGCGCTGCGCATCCTCAACTCGCTGATCGAGGAAGGCTTCGTCAGCCGGGTCGCAGGCGCCAAGACCTATGAGCTCGGCCAGGAGGCGCGGGTGATGGCGGTCGGCGCGCGCCGCTCGGTCGACATCGCCGAGCTGGCGCAGCCGAGCCTGTTGCGGCTGTCGGAGCGGTCGGCCGACACGGCGCTGTTGTCGGTACGATCCGGCGTCGAGGCGCTGTATCTGGCGCGCTCGGTCGGCAGCCACCCGCTGCAACCGAACTATCTGCAGATCGGCAGCCGCCGTCCGCTCGGTGTCGGCGCCGGTGCGCTGGCGCTGTTGGTCTGGCTGCCGGATGCCGAGATCGAGGCCGTGATCGAGGTGATCGTGCCGCGGCTGGCGAAGTCGCCGCGCATCACGCCAAAATTCCTGCGCGAGCGGATCGCGGTGGCGCGCAAGGCCGGCCACACCGTGCTGCTCGACGCTGCATTCCCCGGCATGGGTGGTGTCGGCGTTCCGGTCCGCGACGATGCCGGCGAGGTGGTCGCCGCGCTGTCGATCGGTGCCGCCACCGACCGCATCCGCCGCCGCGAGAGCGAGCTTGCCGACATGCTGAAGAAGGAAGCCCAGGTGCTGGCCCGCGCGATGGCCCAGGCGCCGAAGAACGTGCGGTCGGCGAAGGCTATAAGCTGACCGGATTGCGCGTCCGGATTTGGCAGTTCCTGGCAGCAGGGGCTTTGGGCGTTCCGGCCTGCGCGCTGACCGGGCGGATCCGTTTAATCAAGCGATTAATCTGAGGAACCCAAGGGCGTCAGCGGCTTGCGAGAACGGGCGGTTGCCGTCATCATGGCCGCGCTCGCCGAGGAAACCTGCCCAACAAGATGACGCTATCGCCTGACGCCACCGACGACGCTGTGACGACGGCGTTTGCCGGCCTTCCCGCATTGCTCGACCAGGCGCCTCGGCTGGTCTCGCGCGGCCGGCTGCTCGATTGCGACTGCCTGATCGGCCCGATGGCGCGGCCGTTTCATGCCGCGATCCGCACCGGGCGCATCGTCGAGCTCGTGCCTTCGCCGGTCCTGATGCGCTCGTGGCGCTTTTGCTATCGCGCGACGCCGCAGGCCTGGGCCGCCTATTGGCAGGCCGAGCCGAAACCCGGCTGGCACGATCTGCTGGCGCTGACCAAGCGCGGCGAGGCGGTGCTGGAAGGCGATCTGCATCCCTTCATGGCGCATCTGCAATACTTCAAGGACCTGCTGGCGCTGCCGCGGCAGCATTTCGCGGCGGCCGCCTCATGAACGGCACTATCACGAACGGCACCGTCGAGCCGATGGTCGGCCGCTACGTTCACGTCGAGATCGGCGGCGAGCTGCACCGCATCTATTTCGAGGAGAACGGCACGGGCATCCCGTTGGTCTGCCTGCACACCGCGGGATCAGATGCGCGGCAGTGGCGGCATCTGCTCGCGGATGCGCAATTTGCCGAAAATTTCCGCGTCATTGCCTTCGATATGCCCTGGCATGGCAAGTCGAATCCGCCGAAAAGCTGGACCGGCGATGAATACCAACTCACCACCGCGCGCTACACCGAGACCATCCGCGCCTTCTGTCGTGCATTGGGGCTGGAGAAGCCCGTCGTGATGGGCTGCTCGATCGGCGGCCGCATCGTGCTCAACCTCGCGATCGAACATGCCGCCGAGTTCCGCGCGCTGATCGGGCTCGAGGCTGCCGATTTCCAGACGCCGTGGTATGACACCGACTGGCTGAACCGTCCGGACGTTCACGGCGGCGAAGTCTGCGCAGCGCTGGTGTCGGGGCTGATCGCGCCGCAGAGCCCCGAAGCTGCGCGGATGGAAACGCTGTGGGGCTACAAGCAGGGCGGTCCCGGCGTGTTCAAGGGCGACCTGTATTTCTACCGTGTCGATGGCGACCTGCGCGGCCGGGTCGCGTCAATCGATACTAAAGTATGCAAGCTCTATTTGCTCACGGGCGAGTATGATTTCTCCTGCACGCCCGAGGACACGAGGCGGACAGCAGCGGCTATAGGGGGCGCCAGCGTCACGATCATGGAGCAGCTCGGTCATTTTCCGATGAGCGAGAATCCGGAGCAGTTTCGCCGCTACATCGCACCCATCCTCGCCGACATTCTCACGCATTGAATCGACCGTTCCACGAAGGAGTAGACGTATGACACGCAAATTTCTCATCGGCTTCGCGGTCGCCGCCGCATTCGGCGCGAGCCAGGCGCAGGCCGAGGAGCTGACCGGAACGCTGAAGAACATCAAGGACACCGGCGCGATCACGCTCGGCTATCGCGATTCTTCGATTCCGTTCTCCTATCTCGACGACAACCAGCAGCCCGTCGGCTACGCCATGGATATCTGCTACAAGATCGTCGATGCCGTGAAGAAGGAGCTCAAGCTCGACAAGCTCGACGTCAAGCTCAACCCGGTGACCTCGGCAACCCGTATCCCGCTGATGGCCAACGGCACCGTCGACCTCGAATGCGGCTCGACCACCAACAATGCCGAGCGCCAGAAGCAGGTCTGGTTCACCAACACCCACTTCCTGACCGCCAGCCGCTACGTCTTCAAGAAGTCGAGCGGGCTGAAGTCGATCGACGATCTGAAGGGCAAGTCGGTGGTCTCGACCGCCGGCACCACCAACATCAAGCAGCTCACCGAAGCCAATGTCGCGCGCGGCCTCGGCGCCAACATCATTCCGGCCAAGGATCACGCCGAAGCCTTCCTGATGGTCGAGACCGACCGCGCGGTCGCCTTCGTGATGGACGACATCCTGCTCGCGAGCCTCGTCGCCGGCTCGAAGTCGCCGGGCGACTACGTCATCTCCAAGGATGCGTTCTCCAAGCCGGAGCCGTACGGCATCATGCTGCGCAAGGATGACGTGCCGTTCAAGAAGGTCGTCGACGCCGCCACCGCGGCGCTCTACACCAGCGGCGAAGGCGAGAAGATCTACGACAAGTGGTTCATGCAGAAGATTCCGCCGAAGGGCCTGACCCTCAACGTCGAGCTCGGGCCGGAGTTGAAGCACGAATTCGCCAAGCCGTCGGACTCGCCGGATCCGGATTCGTACAAGTAAGGGAGTCCAACTCCTTCCGCGTCATTGCGAGCGGAGCGAAGCAATCCATTGCCACCGAGCGTACGGACACATGGATTGCTTCGTCGCTATCGCTCCTCGCAATGACGGGGACAGGCCCGCCTCTTGAGGGCGGGTTTGCTAAAGTAAGCGTGTCCGGCCATTTTTGGAGGAGAATGGCCGGACATTTGCATATCGTCGGCGCATCGCGTTTGGATGCGCAGACGTTGCCGTCAAGCGTGACCGGCGCGGCCGCGTGGGGGACCCGTGAACTATAATTGGAACTGGCACATCTTTCTTGAGCCGAACCCGATGGGGACCGGCACCTATCTCGACCTGCTGCTGTCGGGACTGGTGGTCACCGTCAAGGTCTCGGTGCTCGCCTGGATCATCGCGCTGGTGTCCGGCTCGGTGATCGGCGTGCTGCGCACGCTGCCGTCGCGGACGGCGTCCTGGATCGGCTTCTGCTGGGTCGAATTCTTCCGCAACATGCCGCTCCTGGTGCAGCTGTTCCTGTGGTTCTTCGTGCTGCCCGAATTGCTGCCGAGATCCGCCGGGCTGTGGCTGAAGCAGTTGCCGAATGCGCCGTTCTGGACCGCCGCGATCGGCGTCGGCCTGTTCATGTCGGCGCGCGTCGCCGTGCAATTGCAGGCCGGCATCACCTCGCTGCCGCGCGGCCAGAAACAGGCTTCGACCGCGCTCGGCCTCACCACGGAGCAGACCTATCGCTACGTGCTGCTGCCGATGGCGTTTCGCATCATCCTGCCGCCGCTGACCTCCGAGTTCCTCAACACCATCAAGAACAGCGCGGTCGCCATCACCATCGGCCTGATCGAGCTGACCGGCGAGGCGCGGTCGATGCAGGAGTTCTCGTTCCAGGTGTTCGAGGCCTTCACGGCAGCAACGGTGCTCTATCTTCTCCTCAATTTCGTCGTGGTCACCGCGATGCGCTTCCTCGAGCGCTACGTCGCGATCCCCGGCTACATCACGGGCAAATGACGATGCTCGGCAATTTCGATTTCGACGTCATCCGCCGCGCACTGCCCTATCTGTTCCTCGAGGGCATGCGCTTCACGCTGACCTTGACGGCGCTCGCAGCGTTCGGCGGCCTGGTGTTCGGCACCCTGATCGCCTTGATGCGGTTGTCGAGCTACAAGGTGCTCGGGCGCATCGCCGGCTTCTATGTCGACTTCATCCGCTCGCTGCCGCTGGTGCTGGTGATCTTCTGGTTCTACTTCCTGGTGCCGTATATCGGGCAGTGGGTGACCGGCGCGTCGCGGCCGATCACTGTCGGCGCCTTCGCCTCCTCGCTGATCACCTTCATCGCATTCGAGGCGGCCTATTTCTCCGAGATCATGCGCGCCGGCATCCAGTCGATCTCGAAGGGACAGCCGGCTGCGGCCAGCGCGCTCGGCCTGACCTATGCGCAGTCGATGCGCTACGTCGTGCTGCCGCAGGCGTTCCGCAACATGCTGCCGGTGCTACTGACCCAGACCATCGTGCTGTTCCAGGACACCTCGCTGGTCTACGTGCTGTCGATCCCGGATTTCCTCGGCGCCGCCAGCAAGGTCGCGCAGCGCGACGGCCGTCTGGTCGAAATGTACCTGTTCGCCGCGCTCGTCTACTTCGTTATTTCCTGTGTCGCGTCCTTTGGTGTCCGCCGCCTGCAGGCGCGCATCGCCATTGTAAGGTAGTTTTTACATGCGGATTTCAGTTCGGGGCACGGACCCCTTCACCTCTCCCACAGGGAGAGGTCGGCGCGTAGCGCCGGGTGAGGGGCTTCGGCCTATCGATGGAGTTGAACCCCTCACCCGGATCGCAAGCGCGATCCGACCTCTCCCCATGGGAGAGGTGTTCAAAGCGAGCCCGTTGCAACCTTTGAGTCAAACATGATCGAGATCAATCACGTCAATAAATGGTACGGGCCGACCTTCCAGGTGCTGAAGGACTGCACCACCAGCGTCGCCAAGGGCGAGGTGGTGGTGGTCTGCGGCCCGTCCGGCTCGGGCAAGTCCACCCTGATCAAATGCGTCAACGCGCTGGAGCCGATCCAGGGCGGCGACATCGTGCTCGACGGCGTCAAGGTCAACGATCCCAAGACCGACCTGCCGAAGCTGCGCTCGCGTGTCGGCATGGTGTTCCAGCACTTCGAGCTGTTCCCGCATCTGCGGATCATCGACAATCTCCGCCTCGCGCAGGAGAAGGTCTTGGGCCGCAAGTCTGAGGATGCCACCGCCAAGGGCATGAAGCTGCTGGAGCGCGTCGGGCTGAAGGAGCATGCCAAGAAGTTTCCGGCCGAATTGTCCGGCGGTCAGCAGCAGCGCGTCGCGATTGCACGCGCGCTTGCGATGGACCCGATCGCGATGCTGTTCGACGAGCCGACCTCGGCGCTCGACCCGGAAATGATCAGCGAGGTGCTCGACGTCATGGTCGACCTCGCCCGCGAGGGCATGACCATGATGGTGGTGACCCACGAAATGGGCTTCGCCAATAAGGTCGCCGACCGCGTCATCTTCATGGACCGCGGCGAGATCGTCGAGGACGCCAAGAAGGCCGACTTCTTCGGCACGCCGCGCAGCGACCGCGCGCAGAAGTTCTTGTCGAAGATCCTGCAGCACTGAGGCATCGGTCCTTCCTCCGTCATTGCGAGGAGCGCCAGCGACGAAGCAATCCATCTATCCGCGTGTGCGGAGCCATGGATTGCTTCGCTGCGCTCGCAATGACGGGGAAGGGCCACGGGGCCCCTCAGGGGTTTTCCCCCGTTAACATTTTGCGTATACGAAGGCCTGAAACTCCCCCTTCGTCCGCAGGAGAACTCGCGTGGAAAAGATCGCTTACGTCAACGGCTCGTACGTGCCGCATTCCGAGGCCAAGGTCTCGGTGTTCGACCGCGGCTTCCTGTTTGCCGACGGCATCTACGAGGTGGCGGCGGTGCTCGAGGGCAAGCTGATCGACAATGCCTCGCATCTGGCGCGGCTGAAGCGCTCGGTGGGCGAGATCCAGCTTGCGCTGCCGGAGACGCTGGAGCGGATCGAGGAGATCCAGAAGGAGCTGGTCAAGCGCAACGACCTCGTCAACGGCATGGTCTATCTCGAGGTTACCCGCGGCGCCGACAAGGGACGCGACTTCGCCTTCCCGAAGGCAGAGGCGAACGTCAAGCCGACCCTCGTGATGTTCACCTCGGAAAAGGACATCATCAACGCGCCCTCGGCCAAGACCGGCATCAACGTCATCACGGTGCCCGACATCCGCTGGGAGCGGCGCGACATCAAGAGCGTGGCGCTGCTCGCGCAAGTGCTGGCCAAGCAGGCCGCGGCCGCGGCCGGCGCCGGCGAGGCCTGGATGATCGAGGACGGCAAGGTCACCGAGGGCGGCTCGTCCTCGTCCTTCATCGTCACCCAGGACGACGTCATCGTGACGCGCCAGAACGGCAACGAGATCCTGCCCGGCTGCACCCGCAAGGCCGTGGTCAAGCTCGCCGAGGAGCGCCAGCTCCGCATCGAGGAACGCGCCTTCACGGTCGAGGAAGCGCTCGCCGCCAAGGAAGCCTTCATCACCAGCGCCTCGGTGTTCGTGCAAGGCGTGGTCGCGATCGACGGCAACAAGGTCGGCAACGGCAAGGTCGGCCCGATCACCGACCGCCTGCGCGAGATCTATGTCGAGTTCGCAAAGGCGACCGCGGTTTAGGGTCGATTGGCGCGAAAGGTAGACCCGTCATCCCCGCGCAAAGGCTTCGCCTTTGTCGCTGGAGGTGCGAGCGGAGCGAGCCTTGAAGGATGCACGGCCCCGCGGCTGGGCCGTCGACCCTTCGAGACGCGCTACGCGCTCCTCAGGGTGACGGTGATAGACTGTGCGCACCGCTGAATTTCCGACGCGCGTCACCGCTCACGCCGCCACCTTCACCTTCACCGGATGCACCGCGCGGAAGCCGATCGCGATCCGGTTCCAGGCGTTGATGGCGCCGATCAGCGTGGTCAGGTTGACCAGCTCGCTGTCGGTGAACTGGGCCCGCACGGCCTCGTAGTCGGCATCGGGCGCGTGCGTCTCCGACACCAGCGTCAATGCCTCGGTCCAGGCCAGCGCCGCGCGCTCGCGCTCGCTGTAGAGCGGCGACTCGCGCCAGGCATTGAGCAGATAGAGCCGCTGCTCGGTCTCGCCGTGCTTGCGGGCATCCTCGGTGTGCATGTTGATGCAGTAGGCGCAGCCGTTGATCTGCGAGGCGCGGGTCTTGACCAGCTCGATCAGCGATTGCTCGAGACCGCTCGCATTGATCTGGCTCTCGACGGCGACCAGCGCTTTGATGGTTTCGGGGGCGGCCTGATAGAAGTTCAGACGGGGTTTCATGGTCGTTCTCCTTGGTTGTGATCTAGGTTAGTGCGCACCGCCGCCAGCGAGCTGGCCGGGTTTCTTCAGGAACAGTGTCGCCGCCAGCGCGACGATCAGCGCCACGCCGAGCAGATAGAAGGTGTCGCTGAAGGCGAGGATGTAGGCCTGCTTCTGCACGATCTTGCCGATCGCGCCGATGGCGCGGTTGGCGGCCGACGCCGGATCGGCGACGCCATGGTTCATGAAATACTGCGTCAGCTGGTCGATCCGGCTGCGCGTCGCCTGCTCCAGCAGCGACACCGACTGCATCAGCACGTTGGAGTGATACTGCTCGCGCTTGGTCAGGACCGTCTGCAGCACTGCGATGCCGACCGCGCCGCCGAGATTGCGCATCATGTTGAACAAAGCGGACGCCGAGCCCGCGTTCTCCAGCTCGATGCCGGCGGTTGCCACCGCCGACAGCGGGGCCATCACCAGGGCCTGGCCGATGGCGCGGACGATGTTGGGCCAGAACAGCTGGTCGGTGGCGTAGTCGTTGGTCATGAAGATGTTCATGAAGTTGGAGCCGGCGAACAGCGCGAAGCCGACGCTGATGATGATGCGGGGGTCGAAGCGCTGCATCAGCCGCGGCACCAGCGGGATCAGCAGGAGTTGCGGCAGCCCGGTCCAGGCCAGCACCATGCCGATCTGCTCGGCGTTGTAGCCCTGGATGCGCGACAAATACTGCGGCAGGATGAACACCGAGCCGTACAGCGCGATGCCGAGCAGGAAGTTGGCCAGCATGCCGAAGCCGAAATTGCGGCGGGCGAGCAGGCGCAGATTGAGCAGCGGCTTCTCGACGGTGAATTCGACGATCAGGAAGGCGACCAGCGCAACGGCTGCGATGACCGACAGGCGCACGATGAAGGGCGAGCCGAGCCAGTCGTCCTTGTTGCCTTCCTCCAGCACGGTCTGCAGCGCGGCGAGGCCGATCGCCATGGTGATGATGCCGAGCCAGTCGCCCTGACGGAGCAGCGACACCTTCATCGGGCTCGGATCGAGCGAGACGTACAGCATCGCGATCATCACGGCGCCGGGCACCAGATTGACGTAGAAGATGTACTGCCAGCCCCAGTTCTCGGTGAGATAGCCGCCGATGGTCGGGCCGATCGCGGGCGCGAACGTCGCCGACAGCGCGAACATCGCGAGTCCGATCGGCTGCTTCGCCTTGGGCAGCAGCGTGATGATCAGCGTGAACGCCATCGGGATCAGCACGCCGCCGGTAAAGCCCTGCACCGCGCGCAGCGCGATCATCTGCGGCAGGTCCTGCGCCAGCGCGCACGCCGCCGAGAACACCAGGAACAGGGCGGCATTGGTGAGCAGATAGATCCGCACCGAGAACACCTGCGCGAGCCAGCCGGACAGCGGGATCACCACGATCTCGGCGATCAGGTACGAGGTCGAGATCCAGCCACCATCATCGATCCCGGCGCCGATCGCGCCCTGCACGTCGGCGAGCGAGGCATTGACGATCTGGATGTTGAGCACCGCCATGAACGCGCCGAGCGTGGAGCCGATCACCGCAATCCAGGTCCTGGCCGGGATCACGGGTGTTGCAGGCGCTGCTGGGGCGGTGGGGGCAGCGTTGGCGGCATTGGCTGTGGGCTGGAGTGCGGTCATCGTGGTGTTCTCTCGCTTACCCACTCAACATGTATTGGGCGGCCGCCTTCGATAATCCGGGAAAGACTGGAAGGATTGTCCGTTCTCGATTGATAATGGGCGCGTGGCTGCGACTGCGGTTGTGGTTCGGCGCGTCGTTCGGTGTGTCGATTAGTGAGGTGAGCACGCTGGATTGGCTCCCTCCCCCCTTGTGGGGGAGGGTGGGGAGAGGGGTGGCCCCGGGCGCTGACGTCAGAGATTTGGTGCGAGGTGTTTCAATCTTGCCGTACACGTCACTCTCGACAGCGGCCTCATCGCAAACCAACAAGCGCCAGCGCAAGCGGCACCCCTCTCCCCAACCCTCCCCCACAAGGGGGGAGGGAGCCCTTCCGCCGGCGCTTGCGGCGCGAAGGAGAAGCGAGCAGGGAGGACGGCACAGCAAAACGCGATCGACCACCGATGGGGTGATCGATCGCGCCAAGCCGGTTGAAGAAGTGCTTCGGCCTAGCCGCCGCTCGGCCGCGCCGCTGATGCCAGCCGCCGCTTCTGCTCGCGCTCGGCCAGCACCGTTGCCTTGGTGTTGACGGTCGGGATCGCCGACATGCCCGGCCGCAGCAAGCCGGTCAGGCTGTGATCGTCGAGCACGATCTTCACCGGCACGCGCTGCACGATCTTGGTGAAATTGCCGGTGGCGTTGTCGGGCGGCAGCAGCGCGAATTCGAGGCCGCTCGCCGGCGACAGGCTGTCGACATGGCCCTTCAGCGTGGTGCCGCGAAAGCTGTCGACGGTGAGCTCGACCGGCTGGCCGTTGCGCACATGGGTCAGCTGCGTCTCCTTGAAATTGGCGACCACATAGACCGCATCCAGCGGCACCACCGCCATCAGCTGGGTGCCGGCCTGCACATATTGCCCGACGCGCAGCGTGCGGGCGCCGACCGTGCCGTCGACCGGCGCGGTGATCTTCGCGTAGGACAGGTTCAGCTCAGCCTGTTGCTCGACCGCGCGGGCGCGATCGACTTGCGCTGCGGCCTGGGCGCGCTGGGTGGTCAGCACGTCGACCTTGCGCTGCGCCGCCGACAGCGCCGACTTGGCGTGCTGCAATTGCGCGGTGTTGGCGCGCAGTGCGGCGTCGGTCTGCTGCGCGCGTTGAATGGTGCCGGAGCCGGACTTCATCAGCCCGTCGTAGCGGGTCTGCTCCTCCTGGGCGAATTTCAGATTGGCCTCGGCGGCGGTGACGTCGGCGGTGCTCTGGTCGATGATCGGCTGCTGCAATTCGAGCTGGGCGTCGAGGTTGCGCACCGAGGCTTCCGCGGCGTTGACGTCGGCTTTGGCCTGACCGAGCGCGGTGCGGTAATCGCGGTCGTCGATCTCAGCCAGCAGCTGGCCGGCCTTCACCGGCTGG
This sequence comes from Bradyrhizobium sp. INPA03-11B, assembly GCF_040446015.1. Classification (NCBI taxonomy): domain Bacteria; kingdom Pseudomonadati; phylum Pseudomonadota; class Alphaproteobacteria; order Hyphomicrobiales; family Nitrobacteraceae; genus Bradyrhizobium; species Bradyrhizobium sp. INPA03-11B. The sequence goes on along the minus strand of NZ_JASGSR010000043.1, from coordinate 5,026 downwards.
TTGTCGGTGACCAGCACCTTGGCGATGTACCCGGACACCTTCGGGGCGATGATGGTGGAGTCCGCCTTCACATAGGCGTCGTCGGTGGACTCCAGATAGCGGCCGGTGGTGACGTAGTCGTAGCCAAAGTCGCCGGCCACGGCGATGCCGAGCAGGGCGGCGAGCCCGAGGCTCACCCGCTTGACCGTTTGCCGCGACGGGCGGAGACCGATTTTGGCCGGTTCTTCAGGGACATAGGTGGTCGTCGACATGGTCTTCTCCTGGCCGAACATTCGCGTCCTTCCAGAAAGGGCGCCAGTTACGGCCCCTTAGATGCAATGTCCTCCCCGCTGTGATAATCCCGATAAAACTGGAAGCATTATCAAGCCAGCGCTGATAATCCGGACCTTGCCGCATGGATCGCCTGACCAGTTTGACCGCGTTCGTCCGGGTCGTGGATTCCGGCGGCTTTTCCGCGGCCGGCCGCAAGCTCAACATGTCCACCACAATGGTGAGCAACCACGTCCAGTCGCTGGAGGACCGGCTCGGCGCCCGTCTGCTCAACCGCACCACGCGCAAGGTCAGCCTCACCGAGGTCGGCCAGGCCTATTACGACCGCTGCGTCCAGATCCTCGCCGACATTGAGCAGGCCGATGAGGTCGCCGGTGCGCAACAATCGGTGCCGCGCGGCACGCTGCGCATCTTCACCAACACGCATCTGGTGCAATTCCTGTCGCCGGCGGTCGCTGAGTTCCTGGCGACCTATCCGGAGGTCAAGGTCGATCTCGCGATCGGCGAGCGCAACGCCGACCTGATCGACGAGAATTACGATCTCGCGGTGCGCATGACCCCGCCGCCGGACTCCAGCCTGATCGTGCGCACCATCGCGACCTGGCGCCACGTGCTGTGCGCGTCCCACGGCTATATCGCGCAGCAGGGCAAGCCCGAACAACTCGCCGATCTCTCCGTGCGCAATTGCATGCGCCACGCCAACTACCCCTATGGCGACGAATGGCGCTTCGCCGACCGCAAGGGCACGCCGGCCGCGGTGCGCGTTTCCGGCAATTTGGTCTCCAACAGCGGCGAGACGCTGAAGCTCGCGGCGCTCGCCGGTGTCGGCGTCTTCCTCGCGGCAGGCTTCCTGGTCCGCGACGAGCTGGAGTCCGGCCAATTGGTGCGGCTGCTGCCCGAATACCGGCCGGTCGAGCTCACGATGAACGCGATCTATCCGCACCGCCATCATCTCTCGGCGAAGGTGCGCACCTTCATCGACCTCCTGGTGCGCCACGCCACCGAGCAGCAGAAGCTGATCAATCCGTATTCGTGAGGCGGTTAAGCCGGCTTTGCGGGAAGTACGCACTCCGATCTCTCCCCGTCATCCTGAGGAGCCGCGAAGCGGCGTCTCGAAGGATGAATCGGCCACGGCGCGGGCCGTGCATCCTTCGAGACGCGCTACGCGCTCCTCAGGATGACGGGACTAACAGCTCAACACTTCCTCCAGCGTCATGACGGACCAGCATCCCTTGCATGGCATGTGCGTGTATCAAGAACCCACCGCCTGCCGCCGGGGCCCGCCATGCCGCTTCGTCTTCTCGCATCGCTCCTGTTCGCGCTCGCAGCATGCGTGCTGCCGCACACGCCTTCGCGCGCGGCCTATCCCGACCACATCGTCAAGATCGTAGTGCCGTTCGCGCCGGGCGGCGGGACTGATGTGGTGGCGCGCACGCTGGCGCAGGAGATGCAGAAGGATCTCGGCGTCACCGTCATCATCGAGAACAAGCCGGGGGCGGGCACCATCATCGGCACGCAGAGCGTCGCCGCGAGCCCACCCGATGGCTACACGCTGCTGATGGCGACCTTCGCCAACGCGGTCAATCCGAGCCTCTACCGCAAGCTGCCCTACGACGCGCACAAGGATCTTGCTCCCGTCGCACTGGTGGCGCGGTCGTTCAACGTCGTGGTGGTCAATCCGTCCTCGCCGATCAAGTCGATCGGCGACCTGATCGCCGCCGCGAAGGTTGATCCGGAAAAACTGTCCTACGGCACTTATGGCACCGGCACCTCGGCGCACCTTGCCGGCGAATTGTTCAAGCATCTCGCAGGCGTCAATCTCACCACCGTGCCCTACAAGGGCGCGGCGCCGGGGATTACCGACCTGTTGGGCGGCCAGATCCAGGTGATGTTCACGACGGTGGCAAGCTGCGCCTCGCTGGTCGAGGCCGGGCAATTGCGCGCGATCGCCGTGACCTCGGCTGAGCGCTCTGCGTCATTCCCGAAACTGCCGACGGTGTCCGAAGCCGGCGTGCCGGGCTACGCCGCGGAATCCTGGTACGGACTTTATGCACCTGCGAACACACCGCCTGAGATCATCGACCGCCTCAACAAGTCTGCGGCCATGGCGGTGCAGGCGGAGGCCTTCAAGAAGCTCAGCGTCAATGAGGGCCTCGTGATGGTGGCGCAGCCTCCGGCCGAGCTCGACCGCTACTTCGCCGGCGAAGAGGCGCGCTGGCGCAAGGTGATTGAGGACGCCGGCATCAAGGCCGAGTAGGCTGCCTGCCCGGGCTGGCGATCACATCTTTTTGCATCGCCATGCCGCAACTGTGATTCTAGACGCAACGAATGGTTCCTGGGGTCGTTGATGACGGGACGCCGGCAAGCCTGCCGGTTTGGATCGCGCCCTGGGCTGGGAGAGGACCATGTGGATTCTGTTGCTGCTGCCGTTCATCGGCTTGCTATGGGTACCGTTCTATAATTTCGTCGAGCCGTCGCTGTTCGGCTTTCCCTTCTTCTACTGGTACCAGCTCGCCTGGGTGCCGATCTCCTCGCTGCTGATCTGGCTGGTCTATCGCAGCCGGCGGCCCGATGCCGACGAGCAGCGGTGAGGGGGCAGCCATGACCGATCACATCGCCTGGGTGGCGCTCTCCGTCTTCGTCTTCTTCTTTGCGCTCGTCACCGTGATGGGCTTTTTCGCCGCGCGTTGGAAATCCGGCCCGGTTAGCGAGCATCTCGACGAGTGGGGTCTCGGCGGCCGCCAGTTCGGCACCTGGATCACCTGGTTCCTGGTCGGCGGCGATTTCTACACCGCCTACACCGTGATCGCAGTGCCCGCGCTGGTCTATGCGGTCGGCGCCTACGGCTTCTTCGCGCTGCCCTACACCATCATCGTCTATCCCTTCGTGTTCGCCGTGATGCCGGTGCTGTGGAAGAAGGCCCATGCCAACGGCTATGTCACCGCCGCAGATGTGGTCCACGGCGCCTATGGCTCGCGCGCGCTCGAGCTCGCGGTGGCGCTGACCGGCCTGGTCGCGACCATGCCCTACATCGCGCTGCAGCTGATCGGTATGGAGGTCGTGATCAAGGCGATGGGCCTGAGCGGCGAACTGCCGATCATCGCCGCGTTCGTGATCCTCGCGCTCTATACCTACAGCTCCGGCCTGCGCGCGCCGGCCCTGATCGCCTTCGTCAAGGACATCATGATCTACATCGTGGTGCTGACGGCAGTGGTCGTGGTGCCCTCGAAGCTCGGCGGCTACGGCGCGGTGTTCTCGGCCGCCAACGACGCCTTCATCGCGAAGGGCGGCGCCACCGGACTAACGCTGAAGCCTTCGCAGTATCTGCCCTATGCGACGCTGGCGCTCGGCTCGGCGCTCGCCGCCTTCATGTATCCGCACACGCTGACCGGAATCTTCGCCTCGAAGTCGGCGGATACCATCCGCAAGAACGCGATCCTGCTGCCGGCCTATACGCTCTTGCTCGGTCTGATCGCGCTGCTCGGCTACATGGCCTATGCCGCCAACATCAAGGTGACGTCGCCGAACGACGTGGTGCCGATGCTGTTCAAGACCCTGTTCCCGGAATGGTTCGCGGGCTTCGCGTTCGCAGCGATCGCGATCGGTGCGCTGGTGCCGGCCGCGGTGATGAGCATCGGCGCCGCCAACCTGTTCACCCGCAATGTCTGGAAGTCCTATGTCAATCCGGACATCTCGCATGCCGGTGAGGCTTCGGTGGCCAAGATCACCTCGCTGGTGGTGAAGGTCGGTGCGCTGGCCTTCATCCTGTTCCTGCCGACGCAATATGCGCTCGACCTGCAACTGCTCGGCGGCCTCTGGATCGTGCAGACGCTGCCGGCGCTGGTGTTCGGCCTGTTCACCGTCTGGTTCCGCGCCGAGGGCCTGCTGCTCGGCTGGGCCGTCGGCATCGGCTGGGGCACCTACACGGCGTGGAGCAACGGGCTGAAGCCGCTCGCCAGCATCTCGCTCGGCGATGCCAGCTACACCTTCTATGTTGGGCTCGGTGCGCTCTTGCTCAACATCGTGGTGGCGGTGCTGGCGAGCCTCGTGGTCGGCTTGATCTCACCCGCCAAGCGCGGCGCGGCGGCCTGAGCCGTCGCCCGTATCCGACGGGACGGAGGTGAGAAATGCGGTCAGCCGCGCCACCTCCGCCTTGGTCTTGTCGATCGCGGCGTCTTTGACCGGCCCATAGCCGCGGATTTCCATTGGCGCCTTTGCAATCGCTGTGAGATCGGGCAGGCGGGCGGCATCGAGCTTGCCGATGATCATATCGATCAGCGCCTCGTACCAAGTGATCAGTTCGCGCTCGGCCCGGCGCTCCGCGGTGTAGCCGAACACATCGAACGGCGTGCCACGCAGTCCTTTCAGGCCCGCGAGCAACCGCAGCGGCGTCTGGATCCATTGCCCGAACGCGCGCTTCTTCGGCCGGCCCCGCGCATCGCGCCGCGCCGGGAGGAAGGGCGGGGCGAGATGATACTGTACCGTGAAGTCGCCATCGAATGTGCGCTTGAGCTCGTCGAGGAAGCCCGTCTGCATATGCAGCCGCGCCACCTCGTATTCGTCCTTGTAGGCCATCAGCTTGAACAGCGACCGTGCGACGGCGTCGGTGAGTGGGAGATTCCGATTGTTTGCGACGGCATAGCCACTTGCTCCCGCCTCTCCCGCTTGCGGGGGAGGCCGTAACGCATCGTCAGATGCGTTGCGGGTGGGGGCTCTCTCCACGATACGATTCGGGGAGAGACCCCCACCCCAACCC
>NZ_JASGSR010000042.1:0-65532 GCF_040446015.1 Bradyrhizobium sp. INPA03-11B | reverse complement strand
TCACAATTCCTTTCTGAATAGTAATGTCCCGGCCTACCCGGTTAAGCACGGACTGGGCAAGTATGCCGGCTCGAGACAACGCCTCCGCACTTGCAGTATTCGAGAGCGCGTCGGCAATGGTGCTGAACAAGACGGTTAGGCTGAGCGCAAAAATGGCGAGCGCTACCACGACCTCGATCACCGTAAAGCCGCGCTCGTTCGATCGCGCATCGAACGCTCTTCGGGGGGGCGGACAAGTGGTCTGTCCGCACTTGTACTGATCCGTTAGCCGGCAATCGATATTCGTCCCGCGAAACATCGAGCTGCAGGACCTCAGACACCAGTTGTCGATGATTTCCACGTGCCATTGATGAGGCATCGGTCAACACCGTTCCGCTATGCGAGGCTCACCTGTCAGCCAGTGGACGCAGATGGAGGCATGCTCTTGGTTAAGTACGAGACGTAGATCGCCTCCTGTCGATGATCCGTCGGGAAAGAAGCGGAATCCGCCCATCGATGCCGTGGCGCGTTCCGGCTCGGCTACTCTAAGTTCCGCTACGATATCGGATGGAAAGCGCTGAAGCGGAACAACCGCGGACTGGAATGTTCTGCGGCCGACGTCGACGTTCATAACGAGCGGCGAATTGCGCGCGATTGCGCTGGTGCGCGTGAGCCGCAGCGCAGTGACAATCTCCCGCGCAGCAGCCTGGAGCTGCCAATGAGCCGACGGGCGCATCAGGTTCGGCATAGCAATCGTTGCGATCAGCGCGATGATGGTCAGTACCGCCAACATCTCGATCAGACTGTAACCTGCGGAGAGGCGGAGATTTTCTGTATCGTGGCGGGTCATCGGAAGGCGATATCGTTGATGCTCAGAATGGTGCTGATGACGGTCATGATCAGGCCCCCAATGACGATGGCAATCGCGAGGGTAAGGGCGGGCGTCAGCAGCTTCATGAACCGCGCGACGCTGTGCTGGGTTTGCTGCTCGAACATCACGGCAAGACGGGTCAACATGCGATCGAGCTTGCCCGCCTCTTCGCCGATCGAAATAATGCGAATGGCTACCGCCGGAAAAACTGTCTCGGCGCGAAGCGCTCTGTGCAGTGCGACACCTTCCCGGATTGCATCGATTGCGCGGTCCATACCAGCGCCGACATAGCTGTTGTCAATGACCGTGCGGGCAGAACTCGCCGCCTGCAGCAACGGAACCCCGGCGCGAAGAAGTGTTCCCAGGGTTCGCGCAAAGCGCGCGGTCTCGCGCCGAAGGGCAAACGAGCCGTAGATTGGAAGTTGCAACAGCCTGCGCTCAAGGACCATCCGGGCCGACGGTCGGGTGACGACGAAAGCGAAAGTCGCAAAACATAGGCCCGCAAACATTGTCAGTGCAAAAATGATCTCCGGCCAATGGGCTTGGAGACTGACGATCGCATTGATCGCTGCCGGCATGGGCCGGCCATTTTCTGCAAGGATCGGAGCGATACTGGGGATCAGTCCGCCGACGACGATCGCGACGGAAATGAGACTCAAACCGATCATAATGGCGGGGTAGGTGAGGGCCGATCGGATTTCCGCGCGGATTTCGGCACGGCGCTCCAGCAGGCTCGCCAGCTCGTCGAGCACCTCACCGACCCGGGCACCGATCTCGCCGGCGCGCACCACGCTGACGTACTCCGTCGTAAACACCCGGGGCCGCTTCTGCATTGCGTCCGAAAGCGTAGCGCCGTCAAGGATATCGGCCAACAGTCCTTCGGAAAGCTCGCGAACCTTTGCAGATGTCGTTTGCTCTGAAAGAATGCGAAGCGCATCGTCGAGCGGCACCTCAGCAGCGTGGAGGGTGGCGAACTCGCGGGTGAAGGCTGTCAGATCCTCAGCGCGAGCATCGTCCTTCGACGTAAGATCACGTCGCCACCACGGGAGTTTTGCGTTTCCAGTGATCTGCAGTCGAAACGGCGTGAGGCCGCGTGCCCAGAGCAGATCGCTTGCGCCCGCCTCGGAAGCGGCCTCGACGCCGCCTTCGGCGAGTTCACCGTGACTATCATAGGCTTGATATCGGAATGTCGGCATCGAGTATCTTTCAATGAGTCACTCGAAGGTTCGCCGCGCCGTCTGCTCGATCGGTCGGGGATCGTGAAAATCGCGCGGCGAGTAGATCGATAGCTGCTTTCGAAACTCGTCCGTGACCGACCGCGTTTCGCTCAACGTCCGCATGACGTGCGGTGTGATGATGACGATCAGTTCGGTCTTTGCGATCTTGTTGTCCTTGAACTTGAAGGCGTTTCCGATGACGGGGATGTCCCCCACGATCGGAATCTGAGTGTGTGAAATAGAACGGTTGTTCTGGATCATGCCGCCCAATGCCAGACCTTCTCCGTTGTTGACGACGACGCTCGTCTTGATGCGGCGTTGATGAATTGTGGGAGAATCGATGGTCGAGGTAGTAGTCGAGTCCACGGTCGAGACTTCTTGCTCGATGTCGAGCAGAACGCGGCCGCTCTCGTTGATCCGCGGCGTGATCGAGAGGATGACGCCCGTGTCCTTGTAGGTGACCGAGTTCACGATCGGGGCGCCGGGGGTCAGGACGCTGGACGCGGATTGTGTTGTGATTGGAACCTGATCGCCGATCTGCAGATACGCTGTCTTGCTGTCCATTGCGGTCAGGGTCGGCGACGAAATGACGTTGACGTCAGTGATCGAATTCAGGGCATTGAGCGTTGCGGTGATATTTGCTGCCGTCAGGGCATATGAGAAGCCGGGGAATGCGGAGGTCACGGCCCCGGTTGCGAGATCGCTGAAGGTCAAATTTGAATTCTTGTTATTGAGGTACCAGCGCAGGCCGAACTTGAGCTCGTCGCTTAGCGTGATCTCGGCGATCGTTGCCTCGATCATGACCTGTGTAGGGAGGGCGTCCAGGCTCTCGATGACCCGCATGATCCGCCGATAATCACTTCGGGTGGCCTCGATCAGGATCGCATTCTTGGCGTCATCGGCGACGATCCTCATGCGTGGATCTTCGGCTCCGCCGTCGGTTCCGGTTTGCGAAGGTCGATCCTGGTTCGCCGGCGGCGTGCTCGACGGAAAAGAAGCGCTGGAGACTGCCGTGCTCTGGCCGAACGATGTGCTTTGCGTTGGGGAAGCGCTGGCTGACGAGGGCAATCCAGATGTTGTTGAGCCGCCAAAGGGCGACGCCCCGCCGGACGGGAAACCGCTTGTCGGAGGGGAGTTCGACGAACTCGATTGCAGCTTGGCTTCGCGATACTGCGGAGAGACGTTACGGCTCGCCGAGCTTCCAGATGAGGCCGTTTCTTTGGACAGGATCGCCTGGACGACGTCGACCAGTTCCTGAGCACGGCGGTTTTGCACCGAATAGGTGTAGAACTGCTTCTCGCTGCCTTCGGCGCGCGCGTCGAGTTTGCGTATCCAGGTGCCCGCCCGAGTTAAATAGGTGCGCTGAGGTGAAATGACCAGGATGGCTTTCAGCCGCTTGTTGGGCAGAAAGCGCACCATTCCCGCCATCGGGCCCTCGCGGTCGGATCCGAATACATTGCGCAGTTCGTCGACAATTGCGTCCGGTTGCGAACTCGACACCGGGAAAATCGCAAATGACATTCCTTTCATGACGTCCACATCGAACAGGGAGATCGCATCAAGGGTGTTGGCAATCTCCCGGTCGCTCCCGGACAGCGTGATGAGGTTGCGTGCGTCGTCGGTTCGGACGATGCTTCCCCGCGGAACGATCGGCTCGAGCACCCGCCGCATCTCGGAGGCCGCGACATACTTGAGCTGAACTATACGCAGTCCTGAGCCGGGTTTGCCGTCTTCCACAAGCTTGCCGCCGACTTGAAGACCTGCCCCGATGGCAGCCTGGTCGATCGGCACAATCCGATACATGCCTTTGTCGTTGATGACGGCCGCGCCGTTCGCGCGAAGGGCTGCCTGAAACAGATCAATCACCTCTGAACGCGGAACTGGCCGCGGTGTCTGGATGGTGATCTTACCCTCAATGCCAGGGTCGACGGTATAACGAGCCGACAGAATATCCCCTAGCACCGCCTTGGCAGCTTGAGGGGCCGGTACGTTGACGAGGTTGAGCGTGACGCCGTCGGATTCGTTACGCAGGACTGCTTCTTCCGCATTCGGCTGCGGGTCGCCAACAAACCGGCCCGTGCCTTCGATGATCGTTGGCGGAGGCGGACGCGTGTCGCCAAGCAGCGCGGTGCCGCGTGAGGACGTGCGTGCGTTTTGGTTGCCGTCGCGGAGCATCGCTGAGGCATTGCTCCAGGTGGTCGTTGGTCCGGCCGTGTCGACAAGCTGGCAGCTCGACATCAACAATGAAAAAGAGATCAGCAATCCATGACGATAGATGGCAACAGGCACGCGCCTCTTCCTCTTCACTCGGGCTCAACTCTCGACGGGCCTGTTGGCAATATTCGTCGGCAGTAGCGGAGCGAATTCATATCGCGACGTTGAGGCGACGGGAAAGTGCACGTCGGTGGTGGGGACGGCAAAATATTTTTCGGAAAGAGTTGCGGGTTGTCGTCTGCTCAAACGTCGACTGAAGCGCGAGGTATGTGGCTGCCGTCAAGCAGTCAAAGAATCTGGCTTCTTGTCGATTTCTCAGAAATCGTTGCGGGTTGTCACATAGATGGTCGTCTACTAGTGCAAGAGCTTCGGTCCTCGAGGCCGTGCTCGACGAAGTCGCGAGGAAAGAGCAAGCCGCGCGAAAGAAGATAATAAAAAAAGTTTGCGGGTTGTTCCATGTGGAGTCGTCTACCTAACGGAGACGCAGCATTTGGGCGGACGATGCTCGAGAACCGTAGTCGAGTAGGGGTTTTGGGTTAGGGGTGGATGAATGGGGCGGGTTGGGTTTTCGCTGGCCGCTGGCTTTCGCCGGCGAGCGGGCGGGTTGTGCGTCAACTGCGACAACCAAATCCTGCAGTGAAGTTGTGTTTGTCGACGGTCCAGCGAGCGGCTTCCGAAGGCCGATTGCGGCGGTCGCACGAGAAGAGTTGGGTGGTTGATGGGCCGCGCGAGCTGTCGTGCGTAGAGGTTGTAATTGTTCTCGTCGATACTGCTATTGAATGAGGGTGTTGGGGATGCAAGTCGAATCCGTCGCTGGTCTTGGCCGGCGTGCATGTGCGTACGTGTCCAGGTCAGTTTTGGCTTTGGCTGTCTTTCACTTGGTCCTGTTTCCGATCGAGGCCTCCTCGGGTACGATGGCGCTGCAGGGTCAGTTTTCAGTCAGTCAGAACGGCGCGGGCACCTACAGTATTCCTATCGCAGTGCCGCCAGGCACGGCCGGTATGGCTCCGACTCTGTCTCTCCAATACAGCAGTCAAGATGGCAACAGTCTGTTGGGGATGGGGTGGGCTCTTGCCGGTCTCTCGTCGATCGTGCGTTGTCCGCGGACTTTGGCGCAGGAGGGCGCACTCGGTAATGTCAATGATGATGCTAACGATCGCTTCTGCCTGGACGGGCAGCGACTCGTCGCCATCAGCGGTACTTATGGAGCCGACGGCACCGAGTATCGCACCGAGATTGACACCTTTTCTAAGATCATTTCCCACGGCACCGCGGGTAGCGGGCCGGCTTGGTTCGAGGTGCACACCAAGTCTGGGCAGATAATGGAGCTCGGACATACGACCGACTCGCTCATTCTGGCCCAGGGAAAAACCACAGCCCGATCGTGGGCGGTCAACAAGGTAAGCGACGTTAAGACCAATTATTTCACGGTTACGTACACCAACGATACGGCCAACGGTCAATATTATCCGGGCATCATCAAATATACCGGCAACGCAGCTGCGTCCGTGGATCCGTACAATTCCGTGCAGTTCGTCTATGCGTCTAGACCAGACATCGTTCCGCGCTATCAAGCCGGATCGCTGTCTCAGACCACAGTTCGCTTGGCCACTGTCCAGACCTATGTCGGGACTTCACTCGTAGCGAGCTACCAACTCGCTTACGATCAGAACCCGTCCACTCAATCCAGCGTGCTCGCAAGTGTGACGGTGTGTAGCGATAATGGCCGCAACTGCCTTCCCTCAACTGTCTTCTCGTCGCAGAACGGCGCGTCGGCGCCAATGCTGAATTTTTTGAATCTTGCGAATGCCAACGGCGCCTATATCGGTTGGGTCCCGACATTCGCCGACTTTAATGGGGACGGAAAGACCGACATCTTTTGGGATTTCCAGTCTCCCAATGCGGACGGTCGATCGTCTGGCAGTCGCATCATCTGGCTCAGCAACGGCGACGGGACGTTCGCGGTAATCTACAACGTTGCTGGAGCTGATGGCTACTACAATGGCTGGCATGCGTCGTTCGGCGACTTCAACGGTGATGGAAAGACCGATGTCCTATGGGATGACGAGGGGGGCTATTCGGATGGTCGTTCGTCTGGCCATCGCGTACTTTGGCTCAGCAACGGCGATGGTACGTTCGCAGGGATCTACAACGTTGCTGGAGCTGACGGCTACTATATCGGGTGGCGCGCTTACCTCGTTGACCTGAATGGAGATGGAAAGTCCGACATCTTTTGGGACAATCAAGCCGACAATGCAGATGGTCGTTCATCTGGCAATCGTAACGCTTGGATCAGCAATGGTGATGGAACATTTTCCGCAGTAGGCAATCTCAACGGCGCGGACGGATATTTCATCGGTTGGCGTGCCTCGTTCGCGGATATCGATGGCGATGGCAGAGCTGACATCATCTGGGACACCGGTGCGAGTAATTATTCGGATGGTCGATCGTCGGGCACCCGGATCCTCTGGATGAACACCGGAAACAATACATTCGCTCAAATCAACAACGTTGCTGGAGCAGATGGCTACTATACTGCGTGGCGGGCGCTGTTCGCTGATTTCAATGGCGATGGAAAGACCGATATCCTGTGGGATTACCAAGGCGACTACAGTGATGGCCGCTCGTCGGGGAAGCGCGTCTTGTGGCTCAGCAAAGGAGACGGGACCTTCTCGGGGGTATCGAATGTTGCAGGAGCCGATGGCTACTATGCCGGATGGCGCTGCCTGTTTGCGGACTTCAACGGTGACGGCAAAGCCGACATTCTGTGGGACAATGAGACCGCGGATGGCCGATCTCAGGGTGTGCGGATTCTGTGGCTCAGCAAGGGAGACGGCACGTTTTCGGTAAATTACAACGTTGGCGGATTCGACAGTTACTATAACGGATGGTCTCCAGCGGTCGCTGACTTCAACGGAGATGGCAAGGCAGATGTGTTCTGGAATTTTGTCAATGTGGGCACGTTGGTCAACGTCAGCAACGGGTCACCCAATCAACTCAACGTTGGTCCTTCGCAAGGCCAAAGGAGCATGTGGCTAAGTGATGGTGTGTCGTCGGACTTGGTTTCTGCCATAACGACTGGCCTTGGTGCGAAGACCACGATCTCGTATTCGCCCCTGTCGAACGGAAATGTCTATAGCAAGGATACGACGGCGGTCTATCCGCAGACGGATTTTCAGCTTCCGTTGAATGTGGTGTCGCAGATTGGTGTTTCGAATGGCATTGGAGGCACGTATGGCTCGACCTACCGCTATGTCGGAGCAAAGCTTGATTTGAGCGGAAGGGGCTTCCTCGGGTTTCGGCAGATGACGGTGAACGATCTTCAAACCGGCATCTCCAGTACGACGGCATACCGGCAGGACTTTCCTTACGCCGGCCTGGTCGCGTCGGCGACGAAGGCGCTCGGAAGCCTGACACTGAGCAAGTCGACCAACACTTACCAGTTCAGCAATGCGAGCGGCGGGGCAACGATCGGGCCCATGGGAGCACCATATCGCGTGTCGTTGTCGCAGAACGTTTCGAGTGGCGCCGACCTCGATGGGACGGTGCTGCCCTCGGTAACGACCACGCACCAATACGATGCCTACAACAACGCGACGCAAGTGGTGGTGTCGACATCGGACGGGTTTAGCAAGACCACAACTGGCACCTACACCAACGATAAGACCAATTGGTATCTGGGAAGGCTGACCAGGGCTACGGTTTCGAGTGTCGCCCCCTGATTGCGAGTTATCGATCGACCGGCGGAGAGGGCGGCCCTCCGCCGTGCGGAGATGTCGTTGGTAAGTGTGGACGTTTGGGGCGGGTGAGCGCGACGTGTTTGCTGCTCTGGTTGGGTTCTTCGCTGTTTCGGTGCGTCTGGCTCGCAGTCGTGCCGATGCGAATGTTCGCGAGAATGGGACCGTTTTGGATTTGGGGTTTGGGGATTAAGCATGATCGATATCGTGAAGCCGTCTGTGGCGGTTGCCCTAGCCTTGCTGTTGGCAAGCCCGGCATTTGCAGCAGGCACCATCACGCGAACGTCGTCATTCGCGTACGACGCCCAAGGCGTCCTGATCCAGGAGGTGGTGGAACCCGACACACCGGCGCTGCGGCTGCAGATCGACTACGGTCGGGATGGGTTCGGCAACAAGGTCTCAGTGACAGCCTCCGGCGTCGACATCGCGAGCCGCGCCGCGCTTTCCAGCTTCGATGCCAAGGGACAGTTCGTCAGCTCTAACACCAACGCGCTGAACCAGAGCGAGAGCTTCCAATATGATGCGCGCTTTGGTCAGCCGACCAGTCACAGCGGCCCCAACGGACTGACCACGACCTGGAGCTACGACGGCTTCGGTCGCAAGGTTCAGGAGATCCTTCCCGACGGAACGCAGACCAAATGGACCTACCAGTTCTGTAGCGGTATCAATGGCGGCGCTGCATCCTGTGTGACCGGTGCCGTCTACCAGGTCCAGGCGACGCCTTATGCAGCGGACGGCGCGACCGTAAACGGCCCGGTCGTGATCGTCTATTTCGACATGCTAGACCGTGAGATCACGAGCCAGACCCAGGGGTTTGACGGTGGTGCGGTCATGGCCACCAAGACCTACGATGCGCTCGGACGCTTGTCGAAGGTCAGCCGGCCCTCTGCGAGTGGTGCTCAGCCGCAGCTCACGACGATGACCTATGACGGACTCGGCCGGGCCACGCAGGTGACCAAGCCTGACGGCAGCGCGTCGCAGACGGCCTATCACGGTCTGACCGTTACCGAGACCAACGCGCTTAGTCAAACCCGCACCTCAACCAGGAACAGCCAGGGTAACGTGATCTCGATCACCGACGCGCTCGGCAAGACCATGGCTTATGGCTATGACGCGGTCGGTCAGCTCGTCAGCACCACCGATGCCGAGGGAAATGTGACTGCGACAGCATACGACCTGCGCGGCCGCAAGACCTCGGGCACCGATCCCGATCTCGGCAGCTCGACCTATGTGTGGGACACGCTGAGCGAGCTCGTCAGCCAGACCGACGCCAAGAGCCAGACCACGACCCTGGCCTACGACAAGCTTGGCCGGGTGGTGCGGCGGGCTGAGGTCGACATGACCTCGGAGTGGACCTACGACACCGCCGCGAACGGCATCGGCAAGCTGGCCTCGTCAAGCATCACCGCGGGGCCCGGTGCAGGCTTTTCCCGGGCGATCGGCTATGACGCGCTCGGCCGCGCATCGCAGGTAGCAACCACCATCGACGGCACGACCTACACGATGAGTGCGGCCTATGACACCAATGGCCGCCCGGCCAAGGTGACCTATCCATCCGGCTTCGCCGTGCGCTATGGCTACACCAGCCTCGGCTATTCCAGCCAATTGCTCGACGATGCGAGCGGGCAGCCCTACTGGACCGCGAATGCGACGGACGCGGTGGGACACCTGACCCAAGAAACCGCGGGCAACGGCATCGTTACCAGCCGTAGTTTTGATGCCACGACGGGACGGTTGCTCGCAATCGGGACCGGCACCGGCAACGCCGTGCAGAGCCTGGCCTTTACCTGGGACGCGCTCGGCAATCCGCTGTCGCGCAGCGACGCCAACACCAATCTGAACGAGACCTTCGGCTACGATGCGCTCAACCGCCTGACGTCCACGACGGTCAATCTGACGCCGACGCCGTTGGCGAAGACCTTCAGCTACAGCCCGGTCGGCAATATCCTGTCGAAATCGGATGTCGGCACCTACAGCTACCCGGCACCGGGCTCGGCGCAGCCGCATGCGGTGACCAGCATCAGCGGCGGCACGATTAGCACGACCTTCAGCTACGATGCCAACGGCAACCAGATTGCGGGGCTCGGGCGCAGCATCAGTTGGACGTCCTACAACAAGCCGGCGAGCATTACGCAAGGCACGAGGACCATCAGTTTCCTCGACGATACCGCCCACCAGCGCTTCAAGCAGGTGACCCCGGAAGGCACGACGCTCTACATCTCAGCCTTCGGGGTGATGGCGGAGATCACGAGTCCCGGCGCGCCGGCGCAACGCTGGACTGAATATCTGTCGGTGTCCGGCTCGCTCGTCGGCATGCGCAGCACGGCATCCGCGACGACGGCGCTGCGCTATTTCCACACCGACCATCTCGGCTCGATCTCGGTCATCACCAACGAAAGCGGCGCGGTGGTGGAGCGGCTCTCCTATGATGCCTGGGGCAAGCGGCGCAATCCCAACGGCAGCGACGATCCCTCCGGCGGCCTCACCAGCCAGACCAATCGCGGCTTCACCGGCGAGGAGCAACTCTCGGTCGCTGGACTCGTGCATCTGAACGGCCGGGTCTACGATCCGCTCACCGCGCGGATGACCAGCGCTGACTCCATCGTTCCCAACGCCGCCGACATGCAGGCCTGGAACGCGTACTCTTACGTCAACAATCGGCCGGGCAGCTTCACGGATCCCAGCGGTCATGATCCCGTGTACACGCTGCCTGAAATCATCGTTGGGCCGCCGACACCCGTTCCCTTCATCATCGGAGGGAGCGGCGGAGGCGGGGTCGGGGTGTGCAACTGCGAGTGGAATGGCGAGATCGTGTATCTGCCCGGCTTGGGCGGCGGATCGAACGGTGGGTCACTGTCGGCCGCCTCGTCCATGCCGCGCTTCTCAACGGCTGGGCTTGGCGGCCTTGGCGGCAGCTTCAATCCGGTGGCGGCGCACAACCTCATTGCCGCGGCCACCAACGCCGCCGCCGACTACTATCGATCGCAAGGGTATTTTGTGGTCGCCCATCCGAGCTGGGGCGTCGTGGAGGTCTACAGCAGTCCGTACGGGAACAAGAAGCCCGCTCAGCCGGCGTCAGGTTCCTCTTCCGGGGCGCAGCCGTCGTCCTCGCCTGCGCAAACTTCCAATACAGTGCCCCCGGCCGGTGGTGGCATGGCTGTCGGTGGAGCTGTTCGTGGTGGCCAGCCCGCCGCATCGACCGCGGGAGGAGGGAGCTTTTGGAATCAGCCCGTTCCCACGGTTGACGATTACGGGCGAGTCATCTGTTCAGATTGTCAGACGATGGGCAGTTCTACCGTGACAGCCGCGACTTTCGTGGGAGGGCTTGGCTTGGCAGGCCTTGGTCTGGCAGCAGTTGAAACAGCACTAGTTGCTGATAGCCTAGTTGTCGATGCCGGGGTAGAGTTCGGAACTGTTCTACGCAACGGAACAGTAGCGGGGGCGTCTCCGCTTGGAGCGGCTCCAAACCTCGCGCGTCTCGGCGCAAAATTCGGAATCAATGCCAACAGTGAAGTTGGAGCAAATATACTCCAAAACCTCAATACACCCGTGGCCAATTTCATCGCGCAGAACAGACTTGCAGGTATCCTACGCGAATTCCCTGGGCAATACCTTAACAAAACGGTTGGACAGGCATTGCAAGAGGGTGGATCAACGGTCCGGAAGCTCCTGCTAGACTCGAGGTTTGCGAAACAATGAAAAACGATCAATGGTTTAGCACCAAGCTTCGCTTTGTCGTCATGGTAGAGCCCATAGGTGGCGATACCCTAAATGACTGTGTGTATCTGTTAAGGGCCACTGATTTCGATGCTGCCTTCGATAGAGCATTAAGCATCGGTCAAGCCTCGCAGAAGGAATATCTCAACGCCATGGGGCAGCGCGTTCAGTGGAGATTCGTTGAGGTTATCTCTCTCGATGTGATTCGATCAGATAACCTAGACGGGTGCGAAGTATATTCCGAGCCTGTTCACCTCAATAATCAAGAGGTGCTTCCGTTCGAAGCAGAATTTAGTCCTGAGACCTCGAAACCGATACAAACCATATGATGGGAATTGCTCTGATGGTGTGCCTAACCCCTCGTTGGTAGTTTTAGTGCTTAGTCGCCGCTTGCACCTACAGCTACCCGGCGCCGGGCTCGGCGCAGCCGCACGCGGTGACCAGCATCAGCGGCGGCACGATCAGCACGACCTTCAGCTACGATGCGAACGGCAACCAGATCGCGGGGTTCGGCCGCAGCATCAGCTGGACCTCCTTACAACAAGCCGGCGAGCGCAAGGCTCGAGCTCCATCAGCTTCCTCGACGATACCGCCCATCAGCGCTTCAAGCAGGTGACGCCGGAAGGCACGACGCTCTACATCGCAGTCTTCGGGTGATGGCGGAGATCACGAGCCCCGGCGCGCCGGCGCAGCGCTGGACCGAGTATCACTGTCCCTGTGTCGCTCGTCGGCATGGGCGGTAAGGCGCCGTGCGCGACTGTCACACGGACCATCTCGGCTCGATCATTACAAACGAGACCGGCGCGATGGTGGAGCGGCTCTCTTGCGATGCCTGCTGATCTCGCTTCTCCCCTTTGTGGCGCACGTGAAAATATTCTTCAGAATTTGTTGCGGGTTGTTTCTGCCGGATTCGTCTATCTATTGGAGAGATAGCGTACGGGTACCTATTCACCCCTAACGTGTGATGGGTTTGAAGCATGCTCGATGTTCATTCGCGCAACGCGGTTTGGCGCGCCTATAGATTCGTTGCGGCGGCAATTCTTTTGCTTGCCCGTAACAGAGTTGGCTTGTGGCATTCACTCTGGAGTGGATTGAGGAAATCCCTTTCCCGACGCGTTAACCTCCGACCATCTCTGATCGAAAGTGCGCAGCTGGAAGCCGAGCAGTTTTGCTTGACGTTTGAAGCTATCGCTCGGCGGGTGATGTGCTCCACCGTTTTGATGCGCGACGTCCTTGATCAGGTACGTCGGCGTAGCTCCATAGGTTATCGCTCCGCAGTGTTTGCTGCCGTCTTTCCCATCGTGATTAGCGGTTGCGACGTGGCGATCGCCGGCAGTCCGATGGCGATAGATGGTCAGTTCAATGTGACGCGCGTCGGCGGCGCGACTTATGCGATCCCGATCGTCGTCCCTCCAGGGACTGCAGAGGTGGTGCCAAGGCTATCGCTGACTTATTCCAGTCAAAGCGGCAACGGTCTGCTAGGCGTCGGATGGACGCTGGATGGGCTGCCATCGATCACGCGGTGTGGTCAAACAATCGTACAGGACGGCAAAGCTGCAGGCGTTGCATTTACGAGCGCTGATCGATTCTGCTTCGCGGGCCAGCGGCTCGTGGCAGCAAGCAGCAATTATGGGGCGGATGGCACGACGTACACACTGGAGCTCGAGAACTTCAGCAAAATTGTATCCCATGGGACCGCCGGAACCGGACCTGCCTGGTTTGAGATGCGCACCAAGGATGGTCGCATTCTGGAGTTCGGTCACACGTCGGATTCTCAGATCCTCGCGACGGGCCTCGCGACGGTCAGCACGTGGAGTGTGAGCAAGGTCTCCGATCTGGCTGGGAATTATTACACAGTGAGTTACTGGCAAAATACCGCGACGGGTGAAGCGCGGCCGGCTCGCATCGACTATACAGGCAACGGGGTCGGCAATTTGTCGCCGTACAATTCCGTGCGATTTCTCTATCGTGTCAGCGACAGTAATGGCCCGGCGCGATCGGACGCTATTTTATCTTATCGGGCCGGAGCTGCAGTCTCCGTTAGATCACTGCTAACCGGCGTGCAGACCTTCTCCGGATCGACGCTCGTCAGCGAATATCGCCTATCATATGCGGACGGCACCAACCAGCAATTGGATTCCGCTAGGCGGAGCCTTCTTTATAGCGTGCAACGTTGTGATTCAGTCGGCGCCTGTTTGGCCCCGACAATATTTACATATGGAGTGCAGTCCGGGCCGCTCTCAAGCCAGGCGCATTCAGCGGGGAGCCCGAGCCTGGCGGGGTACGCTCCATATGTCGCGGCTTTCAGCGGCAAGGGGCGTGATGACGTTTTGTGGGTGATGATCAACCCCGAGACGGGACAACCCACCGGGCAATTTCAGGTGTGGACAACCAACGATCTCGGTTGGAGCTTCCAACAGGGGCCTATCACCAGTGTGGGAATCGCCGGAGATGTCGAAGTTTACCTCGGAGATTTTGGCGGTACCGGCCGAATCGACATCCTGTTCAGAGGTCGAACCGCCACGAGCGGTGGCGGAATGGCCGATCAATGGGCATTGTTTGCGAGTAACGGCGACGGTACTTTTACCAGCAAGTCGAACCCATTTGGCAACATAACGACTGATCCTGATGCGCATCCTGTCATCGGAGATTTCTTTGGAAATGGCGTTAGTTCAATCCTTATGGAGAACACGCGGACTGGCTACCGGTTTTTTCTTCGAAACGACGGTGGCTATTCATTCCATGGAATGGGCATTAGCGGTCTCTCTATCTCAGGCGTGACCAGCTATGCGGCCGACTTTAACGGCGACGGTCTGGCGGATCTATTGCTTGAACAGCTCAATCCGACCACCGGTAGCCCCACGGGCGTGCGCTTTGTTGCTCTCAACAAAGGGGCCATAAGCTCCACGACTTGGCAATTTAGTAGTCCATCTCAAAACATTCAGTCTCAACTATCCGGCACGAAATTCTTTATCGGTGATTTCAACGGAGATGGTCTAGCCGATTTGCTGTTGCAAGGAGTGGCCAGTGGCGTTCCAAACGGCCTGTTCGCTACGCTCCTCAGCAAAGGAGACGGGAGCTTCGCGGAGACTGACTTTCATTGGCAAATCCAGGACTACTCTTCGTACTACATCGCGGGCGTAGGGCGGTTTTCAGGCACGGGGTTGTCTGACCTTCTGTTGGAGAAGATGGACGTCAATGGGCTCTCAACGGGCGATCGGCAGATTGGGGTGAGTAAGGGCGACGGGAGTTTTGATTTTAGAACAGCTTCTCCCGGTTCCACTCTCGTAGGATATCGTCCGTACGTTGGCGATTTTGTGGGTGGCGGTAAGGCTGGGCTCCTTTATGTGCAGGCCCAAGTGAATGCCGTCGGAGTACCAACTAGCAGCGCCTCCAACGGTTCAGTTACTGTTTGGCCCGGGGGCCTTTTTCCCTGCGATACCTTGAGCTCTGTAACCACTGGGCTAGGGGCAGTTACGTCGACCACGTTGGTACCTCTCTACGCCAATGGCGTCTATTCGGTCGGATCAGCCCTTCCCGATTACGGTAGTCTTCGGCCGCCTCGAGAGACACAAATGGTCGTCGCTGGGTTAAAGAAATCCGACGGGCTTGGCGGTACCAATTCATACGAGTTCCACTATACGCGTGGTGCGGTGGAGCCTACCGGGCGTGGATTTCTAGGCTTTGACGGGTTTTCGACGACTGACAAACAAACGCTCATCACGGTTTCAGACACATACACGAACTATGACGAGTCTTTAGGGTGCCCGTGGGATTGCCCTTGGCAGGGTATGCCATCAACTTCGGTTGTTACGATCCAGACTGGTGCGTCTACTCAGATGCTTCGCACTACGACGTTTTCATACAAAGTTCAGCAAACCAATTCGGCAGGTCCTCGTCAGCCAAAGTCTCTATTTCTTGAGCTGACGGCCAAGCATATCACAAGTGCTGATCTCGATGGCTCATCGTTCCCAGAATGGATGGCGAGCAACGTCTATGATTGCGATCAAGCATTGCCGTGCTACGGCAACGTTACAGAAAGTGTCTCCTCGCTCGTCGACCCGGCCAGCTACAGCTCGAAGACCATCAATACCTACAATTCGGCAGATAAAGCGAACTGGATCGTCGGACAGTTGGCGCAGAGTGCGGTAACGAACACTCTGTCCGGGGCGTCAGCCACGCGAACAAATGCCTTCACCTATCAACCGAGCACCGGTTTGCTCGCGTCAGCAGTAGTGGAGCCGACCAGCACAACGCTCAGGCTTGAAAATGACTACGGGCGCGATAGCTTCGGAAATATCAATGCCGTGACAACGAGCGGCGTTAACATAGCCACGCGGACCGCATCTACAGTGTGGACCTCGAACGGTGCCTTTGTGTCATCGACAACGAATGCACTTAACCAATCATCGTTGACAAGTTTTGATCCGCGTTTCGGCGTTCTAGCGAGCATCACCGACCCGAACGGTCTAGCCCAGACGGCGCAATACGACAGCTTCGGTCGATTGGCGTTGCTGTCCAAACCGAATGGGACGGGCGCTAGCTACAGCTACGCCTACTGTAGCGGCGTCTATAACGGAACTGCTATCTGTCCGGCTCTTGCTGCCTATCTGGTTCGCTCGACGCCCGTCAATGCAAGTGGCGTACAGATTGGTCCGCAGACCACACAGTATTTTGACGTTTATGATCGCGTACTTCAGTCCGACGTGCAGAGCTTTGACGGCGCCCTATCACGCGTGCAGACGCAGTATAACGCACTAGGGCGTGTGGCGAAGGTCAGTGAACCCTTTTTCGTGAACGGTGGCGCGCCAATATTTACTCAATACACCTATGACGCACTCGGTCGTGTCACGCGTGCGGTTCGTCCGGACGGCTCCTGGGATCAGCGGGACTATCACGGCCTCACCATCGTCAATTCCAATTCCAAGTCCCAGACTCAGACGGTCATTCGCAACCAACTAGACCAAATTGCAAGCGTCAAAGACACGCTTGGGAATACCACGAGCTATAGCTACGACGCGTTCGGCAATTCTATTTCGGTGAACGACCCTGCTGGCAATATCACATCTTATGCGTATGATCTTCGGGGCAGAGTCACGAGCGTGTCGGACCCGGATGTCGGGCTGCGGACATCTGTCTACGACGCGGCAGACCAGTTGATCTCTCAAGTAGATGCAAACGGCAACACTACAACGTTTGGCTACGACCTGTTGGGGCGTCTCATATCGAGGATCGAATCGGGTACCACCAGTACGTGGACCTACGATACCCAGGCCAAAGGCATCGGCAAACTGGCGACGGCCAGTACCGATGGAGGCTATCAGCGTGTGCAAGCATATGACAGCCTGGGGCGTCCGTCGCAAACTACGTTGACCATCGACGGTGTGAGCTATAGCTCCTCAACCAACTACGATTCCGTGGGTCGGTTAGGCAGTATCACCTATCCCAGCGGCTTTGCGGTCAACTACATCTACAACAGCCTTGGCTATTTGACCTCAACGCAGAGCGCTGCAACCAACGCGGCGCTCTGGACCGCCAATTCCAGCGATGCGTCACTCCGATTGACGCAGGAGACGTTCGGCAACGGTATCGTTACCAACCGGGCCTTCGACGCCAGCACGGGCAAGTTGCTATCGATTGGAGCGGGAGCAGACAATGCAGTTCAGAATCTTTCCTACGCCTGGGACACGGTCGGTAACCTCACTCAACGGGTGGATGGAACGCAGGAACTCTCCGAGACGTTTACCTATGATGCACTGAACCGTCTCACCAATGCGGATATTGCTGGCGGTGCGAGCAAGACATTCAGTTATGACGTCATCGGCAACATCATCAGCAAATCTGATGTCGGCATCTACAGCTATCCGACGTCAGGGCCAGGAGCGGTTCGACCCCACGCGGTAGCGAGCGTCGCCGGCTCCGTGAACATTGGTGTCTCCGCAATCGCGAACCCAAGCTACAGCTATGATGCCAATGGTAACCTGACCTCAGGCGGGGGCCGCAGCTTTACCTACACGGCCGCCAATCTGCCATCGACCGTCACAGCAGGATCCATCAACCTGAGCTTTGCCTACGACAGCGAGCACAGTCGTATCAAGCAGACGGCACCTGAGGGTTCTACGCTCTATTTGAACGCTGGCGGCGCGATGGCGGAGAAGTTCACGGACACCAACGGCGTTGTTAGCTCACGGAACTATCTGACTGTCGGCAGCCGGATCATCGGGCTTCACCAGGAGGCTGCTTCGGGTAATGCCCAGACGCTGTACTTCCACAAAGATCACCTGAACTCGGTCGTGGCGCTGACCGACGACAGCGGGAATGTACTCGAGCGCAATGCTTACGACGCTTGGGGCAAGCGGCGCCACCCCAACGGCTCTGACGATGCGACCAACGTCATCACCAGCCGGACCACCCGCGGCTTCATTGAGCAGGAGCATCTCGGCGATGTCGGGCTTGTCCACCTCAACGCTCGGATTTACGATCCTCAAATTGGGAGGTTCACCACGACCGATCCGATCGGCCTTGCTGGTGGCGCGAATCTCTACCGCTACGCATCGAACAATCCGCTTTCTCTTGTTGATCCGCGGGGGACTGATGCGGATGAGCTTCCAGGCATAAATGTTGAAGCGCCGGATCCGTTCTCCGGGGCCAATTCGCTCCTCGCCGGGATCGCTAATTCGGCTAACTACATTGCCGAGGTACTCAATAGCTATTCAGTGCATGCACGAGGTTTGTGGCTGGACATCGGTGGCCAGATTGTTCGCGTCTACGGCCCGCAGGGTTATAGCAACGCAATCAAGAGCTATAACGCGACGAGGCGCAGCGAAGGAGGCTACGGCGAGCATGCAGAGGGGGCATGTTCGGTGTCGGGATGTGTGGATGGCAAGAAGGCGTGGTCAGACTTTATGGCTTCCGTTGCGCAAATGAGCCAGAGGGAACGCGACGAGATCTTCAGCCCATGCCAAGCTGAATGCCAAACGCAGCAGCGCGCAGCAGCAATCGCATTTCAGACCAGCCGCAGCCCCGCGGCATCTGCGTCCATTGCGCGCACAAATGCGGAGCTCGGGGCGGCTAACCCGGGAATACCAGGAGTGGGTGGCAACATCCAGCTCGCGTCGGACAGCAGCATTGGCTTCGTCGATCTCACATTGTACGAAGGGCAAGCCAGCTATTCGGGCGTGGCGTACGGTCACGCAATAAGGGACCACGTTAACAAGAGCGAGGAGTCGTTACGACAAACCGTCCTTGGCTCGCGTGGACAGTTTCTTGGAATTGAGTATGGTGAGCGAGCAGAAGGTTCTTTCCCCAGTCTTATGGCTGCGAACAAGTTGGTGAGTGCGACTCTCGCGCAGAACGCATTCATTGTCGGAACCGTAGCGAGCGGACAACGCGGGGGCGCTGTAGTGAGAGGTGATTTTGGTTCCCCTACCGGATACGAAGCCTTTGCTACCTCAGCGCGCTCGGAAGTTGGAATCAGGTCGACCAGTCAAGTAACGGCCGTGATATCGTATCATCCGAGCTATCCAGGCAATATCTTCATACTCACTGCCTTCCCGAGCAACCCTCAATAAGGCCAGAAAGGGCAGCATGAACCCCATTGATAATGTGAAGTATCCTCTGTTCGATCGAATGGTCAGTGCTCTCTTTCAAGGCCTAGGTCGAAGTTTCTCTTCTGAAGATCAACTCCCCGCGTTCTTGCTTAGCTTTTTCAATGAGCGCGAGACTGAAGGGCTGTTGATTGAATTGCAGCAGATTGCGGCGAAGAATCTCAATGACCAGGAGTGGGAAGAGTACTGGTACAGCAGTCCAGCTTACAGTTTTCCAAAGAATGCTGAAGGTAGCGATCGGCTCGTGCGCATCGTCATGAGGGAGATTCAAGAGCGACGACGGAGAGGCGGCTCAGCTGGCACGTAGAGAAGTATTAAATATTATGCTGAAACCCTCGCTTATTCGTAGTATTTGCCTCACATGCGCGGAAGAAGTGATGTCCAAAGGCGCTCTGTGGGCGCTCGTGTGGCTCACATTCTCTATGTTCGAGATCCGCACTTGCGCGGCTGACTCATTGCTGCGCCGCCCCACCTTTGCGCCGGGGCAGGAATGGTCAATCAAGTCATCCTCAACGACAACGGCTAAGCTAATCATCGGTCGCATCGAGCCGTGGAGCGGAAGGGTTGTCGTCGAAGTCACCCTTGTCGATGTTCCTATTCCGCAGCATTTGCCGGGCGCAGGCGGAACGACAATTATTGGCCACATGCCGTTTGATGATGTAGCACTTATGGAATCAGTAGATCGCCTATTGGCAGTCAATGTGTCGACCGCGTCGAACTTCGAGAGTGGTAGCAGGCAGTGGCGAGAGGCAAAGGGAGGAGTTTTCACGGTAAGTGTTGAGAAAGCTATCGAGATCATCTTCCAGGAGATCAAGAGGTAGAACGAACGCGGACGCTGCACGCATTGCCTGATGAGGTGTTTGTGGGGCGGTACCTGGCGGAGTCGCTTGCCTCTTAGTGGTCTCTGGTTCAAGTCGCTGGTGACTCGTATTATGAGGAGCATGACCGAGCGGCGATGACCGATGTCGAACATACCCTGTTCGGCCACATCAATTGCATGCACCGCTGGTTGTCGGCCCGGGTCGGTTAGATCACGATCATCAGATCTAGAATTGGGCCTCTCTACGAGACCGTCCCGAACGGATTCCCACTCGGAAGTGCTTTCGGGCCTGCCCGTGACCGTCCGCTTCGCCGCGGCGAATCCGCCGGATCATGTTTTCGATCTGCCATTTTTCAATGAAGTGTGAGAGGAAAGCGGCGGCCGCGGGCAGCGGCGGGCCATCGACTGGACCTCAAGTACTCTGATCCATCCACCTGCGACAGCCAAGAGGGCGTCGTGCTGGTCAATCGGCGAGTGCCGCGGCGGTGTCGGCCGGCCCTGGTGGCCTCCGTCAGTTCGTTCATGGCGCGTCCAACGCAACCTCGAATGGACTGATCAAGCTCGAGGTTCGGCAGGTGCCAACGGATCATGATGCCCAGCACCGGCTTCGTTGATGGTCATTAAACAAGCAACACTCGCGGCGGGGAAGTAGACTTCGCCAACCACCGATTGACCACCGAAACCCCATGAACAAATAGCCATAACGGTGGTCAGTCAGAATCGAGCTTCATTGTTTTTGTTGATTTTTTCGATCGCTAATTACGTTCGGGACGCAGGGGCTGCGGGGCGGGCGGCGGGAGCTGAAACGCCCCTTTGAGGTTGATAGCAACCTTTTGATCTTCGTCGTTGAGATAAGCGACTGAAATCGCAGCAAATGCGGCCTCCCTCCGAGCGCACCATAAACCCACTATGCAGTTGCGACAGCCTACGCGGGTGCCGAACAGATTGGGAGCGTCTACCACCAAAGCGGTCTACGACAGGCGACCCGGGATAGCCGGGCAAAGGAGGAGCATGATCAATCCAAACGCATTCAAGACGCCGGCCCGGGTCAAATCGTCAGGCTCATAAGCTGAGGTCGGAAGGAGACGGCCGATGCAAAGGGCCGTCCATCTAGGCTGGAGCTGATTCTGCCGGACTGCCTGCGTCATTGGCTATGCGTTCGTTCTCACGATCGACCACGCCTGGTTCGAACTGACGGCGGCCTTGATCGCTGGCTTTATCGTCTTGCGCGCAAGCACGGCCGCCGGCAGGACGACGGCTGGAGTTTTGACCTTGTGCACCTCCATGCCAAGTCCGGCATCGTCGCGCAGCTCAAGCACTTCGGTTACGACGTTCGTCAGATCGTCCAGCGCTGCCAGATTATCAGCTCGTGCTCACGCGTGATCCCAGCGGCCTCGAGCGGCTGAGCTTCGCGCCCACGCCTGTTCAACCGGCTTCAGGAAGCGCGGCCTTCTTACAAAGTCGCACCAGCCACCGACAAAAGGCACGGGAGATTTCGGGGTGGTCGCTGCGCTCATCGTCCGAATCAGCTGCGCTGCCGATCATGATCGGCGGCGCAGCCTTTCGCGACCCGACTGCTGGGTCCGCAATAGGACGCTCTTACAGATTCAAAATGGCCAGGCAGAAGACATTCGGTCCGAACTCACAAAGAGAAATTGCGAAAGCGCAGCAGCAACGCGGCGCCTTTGAACACGAGCTGTATCGGGCAGCGCGCCCAAGTCCACGAGGCTACAAGTCCTTGGGGCCATTTCAATCTGTTCATTTGGAAGCTCGGCATGCGCGAACGCGCTGCTTCGCCGAGGCGGTAGCGCTCCCCCGCTACCATGCGTGACCCACTACCCGAAAAAGTGGGTTTCGCGGTGTAGCGGTCTCCGGCTACCAATCGTACGATTTTCTACGCCAAACTACGATCTTCTGCGATTTCGTAGGGCTGTCGGTAGCGTCCGAGGGCGGCTCCGCCGCGAAGCAGGGGCTCCGAGCGTGTGATCGCCAAGGAGACCGGCCAGTCCATGCACCATCCGGTTGCCTATGCAAAATCGGCAGAATGAGCACCGCCCAACTATGACGGCTTCAGCGTGGCGCGGCGGGCATGGATCAAACTCTCGACCCTGTTCGCGGCAACGTTCAATGTCGCCATATCGGCGGCATCTTCGTCTCCGCTTGCAATCTTGAGCCGCTGGTCGCTCAAGATGTCGTCGATCCGGCCCTCAATGTCGGATAACTCATCCTCGTGCTGGGCCTTGCGAACCCGGCGAGCGAGGGCAAAGAGCGCATCGAGTGCCGATTGATCAGGTTTCGATGTGCGCAAGCCGATAAACCTCCACGCTGCGGCGAGGATCGAAGCCAGTCCGCCAAGGATCATCGGAGTCAGGTAGATCGCATTGCTCCATTCGTCCAAGAAGCTCTCTTGGGTGCCGTTGAAATATTCCGCTGCACCGGCGTGGACTGGCAGGAAGGCGTCCGGATCCGTATCTGGGGCGGTGACCTGCGCAAGGATCGGCAGTTCGCCGATGAGGTCCCGGCGCGCGGCGAGAAGCGATCTTGTCAGATTGGCTATGGTGTCGGCATTAAGCTTCTTCTGCGCGACCAGGTAGAACGACACGCGTAGCGTCGTCAGGTCATCGTCCGGGACTGCCGGCGAACCTCTGAGCGTGCCCTTCGGCACGTCGAAACTTTCGTAGGCACGATGACTTTCCGCAATCGCGTCGGCCGATTCAATGGGAATGAGAACCGGCGGGGATTTCGGGTGTTGCGGGAAGAGGCTGCGCGCGAGCGACAGGTATTTTGGGGTCAGGGGAATGACGAGCAGAAGCGCGTCCACGCTCTTGGAGTCGACTGCCTGGCGCGCCTCGGGCAATGAGACGTCCTTGAACTTCACGTTCGCGCGGTCGAGGTCATATTGCTGACGCAGTGCGTTGACGACGGCTCTGTTGATCTCACCGCCGACCACGCCAATGCGACGGCCTTTCAGGCTCGCCACGTCGCTCAGCAGCGAGCCGGGAGGGGCCGCGATCAGCGCAACCGCGTGTGTAAGCACGAGGACTGCCTGGGCCTGCGACAGGTCACCCACGTCACCGCGGACGACGGCTAGGTCGACCTTGCCGGATGAAAAGGCATTGGCGGCCTCGAGGGCGCTCGATTCGCCGACAACCCGGAGTCTCACTGGCGCTGACGTGGCGGTCAGGCGACTGGAGATGGCTGACAACACCTTATTGGCTTCACCATCAAACGATCCGACCGCGGCGGTCAACGTAACCGGTCGAATGTACCAGAAATAGGCGAACAGCCCCGCACCAGTTGCCAGCAGCAATGTGCCGCTCACCATCACGATACGAAGCCAGGCCGGCAGGTTGATGGCGGTCATCGAGCAATTCTCCGACTAGAGCTAAGCCTCGCGTTGAAGCGTCGTCAACGACGCATCTCTCTGATGTAGCCGTGTCTTGTCTCTGAGCTTTATTCCATTCCGTCGGGCGAGGGATCACGGCACGGAGCTGTTCGAGCGCTGGTGACGCTTCAGAGTGACCTGGATATCAAGCTGCATTCGACGCCGCGAACCGACTTTGGCTTTGCTTTGTGATGTGTGAGATCTCATGCAGCGAGAGGCGTGCGGCGCACGCGATCACCTGCGAAAGGTGCGCGGCTGACGGAGTATCAATCTGCATTTATGCTTTCCTCGCGAACCGGCCAAGTGCGTTGCCACGCCCTCAGGCGTCGGGGCGAACGCGCGATGGAAGCCATTTAGAGAGCATTTCACCGATCCGCTATGCAGTTTCGGCACAGGCGCGGATTCCGTTGTCAGCATGCCGCGAGACGTCCCTCACAGTCGTACCGAAGCTGATTTATCGTCCATTGGCCCGCGACCAAAGCCCGCGATTGCCGAATTTGCATAGCAGGCCGCCGAGTCCTCCGTAAGTTGATAACGGACGAGAAGTGGCTGGTATGCCAGCTCGCTCAACAACGGCAAGTGAGCATTTGATACAAAAGTGAATGATCCAGAGCGTAGGCGCCGATGAAGCGCAAATTCCCTCGGTCGGATACTGGAAGTCAAATCGTTGTCGGTCTCACTCGCCAATCGTTTGAAGTCGTTTCAATCAGGTGTCAGGAGAGAAAAATGGAGATCACTCGTCGTAATCTTGCGCTGGGAGGCATGGGCCTGCTGGCTGGAGCGGCTGCAACACGATCAGCTGTCGCGCAGGAATCTTTCTTCGGCATAGGGCAGGGCCTGGAGGATTTCTGGCTGGCGAGCGACGCCTACGTTTTCGGCTATCCGCTGGTGACGATGGAGATGACCCGCCGGGTCATGACCAATGTCGCCGAACCCGTGGGAACGAAGGCGCCGATGGGGCAGATCATCAAGATGCGCCAGTATCCGAATGCCTCATTCAAAGACGTCACGGCACCGAACGCAGACACGCTCTACACGACCTCCTTTTTCGATGTCGGGAAAGAACCGTGGGTTCTCAGCATCCCGGACATGAAGGAGCGCTATTTCCTGATGCCGATGCTCGACGGCTGGACCACGGTGTTCCAGGTGCCGGGCAAGCGCACCACCGGCACCGGGGCACAGACCTACGCGATCACCGGACCTGGCTGGAAAGGCACGCTGCCGGACGGCGTGAAGGAGTACAAGTCGCAGACCAACATCGTGTGGCTGCTCGGCCGCATCTATTGCACCGGCACACCAGAGGATTACGCCGCCGTGCACAAGCTGCAGGACGAGTTCAAGCTCGTCCCGCTCAGCGCCTACGGCAAGCCGTACACGCCGCCTGCGGGGAAGGTCGATTCCTCTATCGACATGAAGACGGCCGTCCGCGAACAGGTCAATCGCATGGACGCGGTGTCGTATTTCAAGCTGTTCTGCGAGCTCATGAAGACCAATCCGCCCAATGCAGCGGATGCGCCCCAGCTTGCCAAGTTCGCTCGCATCGGCATCGTCCCCGGGCAGGATTTTGACGAGAGCAAGCTCAAGGCGGACTTCCTGAAGCGTGTACCAGAGGTGTCGTTCGACAGGATCATGCTTCAGTTCAAGGTCAACAAGGCCGTCAAGGACGAGAATGGCTTTGCCTACACGACGAGGACCGGCATCTACGGCACCGACTATCTGATGCGGGCCCTCATCACCGCGATCGGACTCGGCGCCAACCGTCCGCAGGATGCGGTCTACCCGACCTCGCAAAAGGACGCGGATGGCCACGCGTACGGTGGCGCAAACAAGTACGTCATGCATTTCCCGAAGGGGCACCTGCCGCCCGCCGAGGGATTCTGGTCGCTCACGATGTACAACAGCGCATACTTCTTCGTGGACAATCCGCTCAACCGCTACTCGATCAGCGCGCGGCAAGACCTCAAGCAAAATCCGGACGGCTCCACCGATCTCTACATCCAGAAGGACTCTCCTGGTAAGGACAAGGAGTCGAACTGGTTGCCCGCGCCTGAGGGAGATTTCATCCTCATGCTGCGCATGTACTGGCCGCAGGAAACGGACCCGTCGATCATCAACGGCACATGGACGGTCCCTGCGGCCAAGAAGGTCGGGGCTTGAGAAATTGAACTGATGCCGGCCCTTGGGTGGGCCGGCATAAGCCACTTCGGGAGCCTTCTGCACCGTCGCCCAGGGGATCGGCGACGGTGCAGAAGCACGAGTCCCGGCGAGAGAGGTAACCGGGCGATCGTGTGAAGCGCTTCGGTCGACCAGGGACTTTTGCATTCCGCATGGAGGGCGGCGAGCCACGGCCGACGGAGAATGAGCATTGCTTCGCCGCGGCGCCATGATGTCGCCAGTGCTCCGCCCGATCCGTTCTCCAAATCAGCGATGGGCTGCGATTCTCCCGTTCTTCCCCGAGAGGAGAGCCGTCCGGCTGTTTCAGCGGCTGGTCCGCCGATGCCCGGAAAACGGCCGTTCGCGTTCAGGACCTGGACTGACGCGTTGGGTCAACCCGATGGACCGTTCGCATGTCTGCGACGTCCTCCAGAGCGGCCGCTGGCGTGCCTAACACGGCAGCATGAACGTTGCGTATGGTGGCGTAGAGGAAGGCCGTGGTCAGCCCAAACAGCAGCATGCCGTTGAGAGCTTCGAGCGCCCCCAACATCTGCCAGCGGTCAGAAAGATGGAGGCTTGCATGGCCGAAGGTCGTCATCGCGCCAATTGAATACAGCATCGTTGAGCGCTCGTCGGGGAGAGCGCCGAGCCAGAGGTAGGCTCCGGCCCAGACAACTGCCTCCATGGCGTGCAAGGCGGTGGCCGACAGCACGGTCGCTCCCACCACCGCCACAAATGTCGTCAGATGTCTGCCAACTCTCTTCGCGCGTTCCAGACTTTGCTCAACGCCAAGTTCGATCGCTCCGAGACCAATGACGTGGATGACGGACGCAAGGACGATCAAGGGGAGACCCCACAGCCAGTCTGTAATCCACGCTTCCGACGCGAGAGAAACCATGTTTCCAATACTTGACCACGGCGAGGCCGGCTGCAGGGGCCGAACCGGAACGGGCGGCAGCTACGCTGCCGCCCGGCGCCAGACACGTTCAATAATAGGGCCGGGCGTACATCGCGCCCCGGAATGCGGTGCGCCGCGCGACGCCCGCAAAGGAAAGCGGCGTAAAGGGGCGGCCGATGATATCGATGAAGATCGAGGCAGCGCCGTCGGCGCCGTTGAGATCGCCCTCGAGTGTCTGAACGGTGAAGACCAGCTTGTCTCCATCCAGCTTCGGATTTTTCAGGACGACCACAGCATCCCTGACAGAGCCGTCCTTGGCGTTGAAAGCCGAAACAGTCGCGTTCGGAGGATCGCTGGCGAAGCTGTCCTTGCCCGTACCCCAGTCGGCGATGATGTCAGCCGTGAGCTGATGACCGGCGGCGCGCACGGGCCGGTCTGCGAATATGATCGAGTGCGGCATGACGCCGGTCAGCACGAGGCTGTCGCCTTGCAACGTTGCGCTGCGCGAATTGAGAACGATGAGCGATGGTACAATTTGAGCATGTGCGGCCGAGGGCGTGCCGATCGTCTTCAGTTGTCCGTTGGGGGCGCTCTGAGCCCGCGCAGTCCCGGTGTCGAGCAGTAACGTCGCCGCCAGCAATCCCATGCAAATATGCACGGCTTTCTTGTTGCGCATCTCGTTCTCCTTGCGATCTGCCGGAGGCTTCCGGCACGTTGGTCGGCGTGGACCGTAGACACCCCGAAACTGGCCGCCTATGCAAAATCGGCAAAACGTGCGGCGCGTCCCGAGCGCAGCTAAGCCTTGCGCTGAAGCGTCGTCAGCGGCGTTTCTCCGAAAGCTGCACGGTACGTTGCAGCAAAGCGTCCGAGCTCGAAGAATTGATGCTCCCGCGCGATGCTGGCGACGCTCGTGGTGGAGGCATCGGCGCGCCGTAGCGCGGCGCGGGCCTTGTTCAGCCTGCGCAACAGGAGGTATCGCATCGGGCTGATGCCAAGAAACTCGTGACAGCACATCCGCAATGTGCGTTCGGCCACGCCGATTTGGGCGCAAAGATCCGGCAACGTGATCTTCCGGTCGACGGATTTGTGCAGCGCTGTTTCGAAGCGCGCCATCAAGGCGGCGTGGTTGGAGCGTGTCCTGGAACTGTCTTCCGTCCCGTCACCGGTGAGGCAATGGATCACGGCATGAATTGTGTCCTGTTCGAGCGCCCTTGCCACTTCGGGCTGCTCAATCAGTTTGTTTGCAGGAGCCGCAAGGTAGCAGGCGTGTTGGAGCAGGTGCTGAAAACGGGACAAGTCCGCACGGGAAGGGCGGAGCAGTCTGGTGGAGTGCGGGGGCAGGATCGGCTCGCCGGTCAATGCCGCACCACTCATTGCAAGCTGCTCCATGGGCAAGGATATCAGGCCCCATTGGCATTTGCCGTTCGATCGCTGATGCATCCGCTGGCCGGAGCCGTGAAAGGCGATCTGGTCGCTTTGGAAGGCAAGCCCGTCGCATTCCAGGCTCACCCGGCCAACTGGAAAGGACAAGAAGACCCTGTCGGCTGGGAGCGAAATGCAGGCAATGCGCGGCAGCGATTCGCGCAGCCGCATGATGACGAGATGGTCCAGTTTCAGCCGCAGCAACTCCGCTTCGAAATCCCCAGGACCGGTTATCGTGAGATTGACACCGATATCGCCAAAGCCGGCTTCGCAGGCTCCGTGATCGTCAAACCTTGAAATGGAGCGTTCAGCCATATCCCTTCGTCCCATCGGACGGGCGGATGGCTCTTGCGACCATTTGATACCTTGGGGCCCGTCGATGAGGCACCATCAGGCAATCGACAGGCGTCGACTATGCAATTCCTGCGCCATGAGACAAAAGGGCGCTTCAAAGAGCACAGAAGGATACTTCGATCGGGAAACCTGCGCTGGTGCAAATCGACCGGGGTCGATTTGCGCGATCGGGTAAAGCAAACGCTGCGACTAGTGAAGCCGTCCCACGATGACTTCGGCCGGCAGTGTTGTAGGACGAATGAGGTGGACATCGGGATCCTGCGCGGGCCGTCGCAGTGTTTCCGAGGGTAACTCTCCAAACAGCGTGCGGTAGGCGACCGAGAAGCGCCCGAGCTCCCAGAACCCGTAATTGGTCACGATATGGGTGACGGTCGCCTTGGCTGCGTCAGCGCGCAGCAGCGCGCGTCGGACCAGGTACATTCTTCGCATCGTGAGATAGCGGATCGGAGCCATGCCGAGATGTTCCTCGCAAGCCGATCGCAGCGTCCGCTCGGAAACGTTCGTCGCAGCGCAGAGTTCGGTCAGATAGATGGCACGGTCCGAGTTTTCAGCCAGATAATCCTCGAGCCGCGCGATAATCGCATCGTGACGCCGCCTGCCAGCGGTGGTCTCGATGCCGGCGCCTTCGGCAAGGCATCGAACCATCAGATAAGACATTTGTTGTTCGAATCCGCGACGTAGCTCCGGCGATTCTAGAACGTCCGGCGTCGTGCGGGCTAACTCGCCAGCGGTTTGGTGCATCTTCAATAGGCGCGACATCAACTCCGGGCGGGGCCGAACCACGCGGGTTGCCAGCTGCTTTTCCAGAAAGTCAGCTCCAACGACGGTCGCCAGCGCTGCACTCAGTTCATCATCGGGGAGCGACATTCCACAATAGCGATGGTTGGCGCCGGTGCGCTGGTGCTGCAACACGTCGAGCTTGTCGATAACGATATCGCCTGGCGCGACATCCATGCCGCAGTGCTGAATCGAGGGGCCTTCCAGCTGCGGCAGAAAGCTGATGGATCTGCGACCGGGCCGGACGGCAAATCTAGCGATTTGAGGCAGGTTCACCTCGTACCGGCTCATCCAAAGCCGATCCAAACCAATCTGCTCAATCGTCAGGTCGAGCTTGCCACGCTTCGTCGGAAATACGTTGGTCTCCATTCCTTGAACGGCACTCGGGCAAAGCAGCGGATCTTCGATCCTCATCCTTCTTACCCAAAACACCTCGGATACCTCCGCAACATTTGGATGCCTGAGCGAGATCGCTCAAACGAAAACATCGTCTTCAAAAAATATAGGTTGAAATCCTATCGCATACAACTTCCGCTCAATGAAGCTATTTTTTTGAAACCGAAAGGGCAGTCTTGTCTCATGTTGGCGCATCCAACTACAGACGGGTCTCGGCTATCACGAGGAATGATGGATGATTGGAGCGCTCAGACGTTTGAATTTTGAAACGAGGCATTTTGCCGCGGGCTACGGCTTGGTTTGTGATGGCTGAGATCATGCAGCGACAGGCGGGCCTCGCGGACCAGATCCACCAGCGAAAGGGTGAAGAAGGTCAGTGCAATAACGAAGAGCAGGGCAACCCCGTATTCATGCTGAAACTGGAAGAAGGCGCAGACGAACGCCAGGATCACCAGGAGCGACGTGACAATCGCGCTGATCGTCGAAAGAACGATCGCCTTGTTCAAAAGCACGGCCCGGCGCCTGAGGTGCGGCACGTCGGGGTGCGTTCGGGAAATGTCGACGTCGATTGTAGTGTGCAGTGCCTGGAGCCTGTCGACAATGCGGTTCATCCGTCCGATCAGAACCGAAACGAAGGCTGCAACTGCGCCAAGGAGAAATGCTGGTGCCGTCACCTGCGAAATGACCTGCGACAGGTGCGCGGCGGTCGGTGTGTCGATCAGCATCTGCATCCTTTTCTCCGTTAACCAGCTATGCGCGCCCGAATCTCAGGCGCAGTTGGGGCGAAATGCCCGGATTGAAAAATCGGCTAGCGCGCGCTTACAAGGATCGACTATGCAATTTTTGGCAGAGCAACCACTGGTTTGTCCAGCCTCGTCGTTCCCGCCTACGCTAGGCGGACGCGCGCATGCGCAAAGCGGCTCGGCTAATGGGCCGCCCCGCTATTCAGCCGTCGACGTGCGATTTTTCGCTCACGGCGGGTTCGGCCTGCCGATTTTGCATAGTCTCGTCGGCCCTGCGCATGCTCATCTGCGAGAAGCAGAAGGCGGTTCAGGACTAGCGCCTGCCCGCGGTCAACGAGGTTTGCGAGATGATCGGGAAGCGAATGCGCGCACAGGTTCTGGCTGTCCTCTGCGCCTTCGGGGCATGGTCTGGCTCTGTGTCTACCGCGGGCGCCCAACAGGCATCTTGGACCCAGATCGGCATGCTGGCGTGCAAGGTCGACCCTAGCGTCGGGTTTGTTATATTTGGCCATCAATCGATGTCGTGTCGCTTTACTCAAAACCCGCCGTTCCCGATTCAACTCTATGAAGGCGCGCTCAACACCGTCGGAATCGACATCGGCGTTTCGGCCGGAGGCGCATTCGCTTGGGCGGTTCTTGCTCCGACCGCGGGTCCCCCGGTTGGAGCTCTCGCCGGCGAATATGTCGGGGCGTCAGGCGATATCGGCCTCGGCCTGGGCGCCGGCGTCAATGTCCTTGTCGGTGGCTCGGGGCGGTCATTTGCGTTGCAGCCCGTCTCCGTAGAGGGATCAATTGCCATTGATGTCACCGTCGGCCTTTCCGGCCTGCAGCTGCGTCCGGTCTATTGAAGCTCCACGCCGTTTTGCGTGACGGGATGGGACGCGGCTCCAGTTCGTGGTGCAGAAAGCGCATGGCGGGAGCAAACGCGCGGAGATAGGCGAGCCAACAGGAAACGAATCGGAAGACCCGGTGCCAACTGACCTGTCGAAAACATGGTATGTTTCGTTTGAGGTGCCGAAGAAGGTGCGCAAAGCATCGGCGCAACGACGTCCGAGACAGAGTGAGAGCTTTCTGACCAAGCTCGATGCCCAGAGGTTTGCGCGCGAGAAATTCGAACAAGGATACATCGTGACCGCGGGAACCATCAATCCCTGCATACCGCGACGGGCGATTCCCTCGACGCTCATTCACCATTGGCTTGCGGAAATGTCCGAGCCGCCGTTTGTCGAGCCGGCCTCATTCGAGGACGCCAACGAGGCTGATCTGCCGTAGGAGGCGCCCGCGATGCGGCGGCCTATGGACTGGCACATTTTGCATAGACCGTTCAGGCGTGCTGTCGATATCGTTCCACCAAGCTCGAGGAATACGTCTTGCGCGCGACTACGAAAGTTGGGCGCGCCAAGCGCGCCATTGCATTCGCTGCGTCCTCCGTTTTGATTTCTGCTCCAGCGGAATTGCCCGTGCCGGCGACGATGATCCGCCGAAGACGCCACTGTATTTCGCACGCTGCTGACCATGATGGCGTTCGGCAAAGTTCAATCGAGCCAGAGCACCCGACCGCCGCTCCAGACCACCGGACTGTCAGAATTTGCATATTCGGCAACTCGCGAGAGTAGGCCTGCGGTCAACATCGATGGCGCGATGCTTCGGCTGCGGCAACTGCGCCACAGTTGGAAAAATTGAAAGCAGGCGTCAGATTCTGCATAGCGGGTTGCGCGCGCCAGATGCGATCTGATGCTGCACGAAATTCTTCAATCACTCAGGTGGGGCAATGAATAAAATTAGTAAGTTTGCAGTTGCGATCGCAGCTTCGGGGATGATGGGCAGCTATGCGATTGCAGCGGATTTGCCAGCGTCGCCCGCCTACAAAGCGCCAGCTCCGGCTGTCGCCGTCTATAACTGGACGGGGTTCTATGTCGGCGGCAACGCTGGGTATGGTTGGGGTAACCAGGACCCGCTGGTGCTGTTCTCAAACAGGTTCGATCGTGCCGGTTTCGACATCAACGGCGGTATGATCGGCGGCACACTCGGCGCGCAGATTCAGCAAGGATATGTTGTGCTCGGTCTGGAAGGTGACATTGACTGGGCCAACATCAGCGGCTCGTCCGTAGTAACACCCAGGATTTTCGGCCTCGGGCAGGGCGTCACGCTGAACACCTCGTCGAGCATTAGCGCGCTTGCAACGGCGAGGGCGCGCGTCGGCGTCGCCATGAACAACGTCTTGCTCTACGTCACGGGCGGCGGAGCCTTCGTCAAGTCGAGCGCCAATGCATCGACCATTGCCGGCGTGCCCTGCGGCACGCTTGGCGTCCTGCCGTGTTCGGGCTCGTCCTGGCGTCCGGGCATCTCGGCTGGTCTGGGCTTCGAATATGGCTTCACGCCGAACTGGTCTCTGAAAGCCGAGTATCTCTACACGAAAGTCGTCGGCACCGGAGTGAGCACGGATGACCTGAATATCGTGCGTGCCGGCGTCAACTATCGGTTCTGAGCGGAGCCGCATGCTCAGTCGTCCCCCAGTCTGCGCTGTGCAGACCATCCCGTAGTGTTGCCTTGATCCTGATCGCGCATCCGGGCCGACGGTTTCGGTTCGGATGCCGGTCGAGCCGACGGCGTTTCACATTCGATCGCCGGAATCTCTCCACCTCTGATTCACTTGCGAATGGAGTCCCAATGCGTTTGAGATTGCTGCTTTCCGCCACGCTGCTCATTGTCGCCATGACGTCAGCCAAGGCCCAGGTGCCGCTGTCGTCTTATGTTGATGCGAATGGATTCATCGACGTCCAGACGCTGACCTGCGCGCAACTCGCAGGGACCTATCAGGAAGACGCCGATGCGCTAACGGCCTGGTACAGCGGGTGGTACAACGGCCTTGCCAAGAAGCATTTCCTCGACCTGCGTAAGGGCAAGATCGCGGAGCACGAGGTGATCGTCTACTGCAAGGCCAATCCCGAAAAACGCATCATCGATGCCATTGCTGTGGTGTTCAAAGCCGAGCGGGAGCTGATGGGCATTCAGATGAAGTAGATCGTCCGCGAGCGGATCGGTCATCTGCGGACCCGATCCGCTCGTGCGGTTTTGGCCGAAGCAGCACACTTTCCTCCTATCTTCTTCCCTTGAATTGCCGCTCTGACGGGCGGAGTATTTTAGAATTGAATGATTTCGGGGAATACACCGACGCCATTCGGGGCGCGAGGGTGACATTTCTAAAGTCCGCTCCGTCCTCGCACCGGTGGGGCGTGAAGTATCTCGCATTGCGTCGCGCGATTCTTCAATTCGGCGCAGACGGCGGCCCGGGAATCGTCCATGGCGTCACCGACCCGAATTTTACGACCCTGATCATCCAGTCGTCCAACTTCGACGATCGCGTCCTGCTCGATGGTGCGCGGTGCCAAGCGTCGGACCTGGTCATTTTGCCTCCGGGTTGTCACTTCACCTTTGTTCGTTCCGGTCATGTCGAATGGGTAGCGTGGTCGCTGCCGCGGGAAGAGAGTATTGCAACGAAGATCCTTCCCGCGGTCACGAGCCAGGCTCCGCCGAAGACGGCCAAGCATCTCGTCCGGCTGCCAGAGCGAATCGCATCGCGACTGATCGAAGCATCGAGGCAGGCTCTGCGCTCTATCTCCGATTCTGCGCCGGCCGACCGGCCGGTGATCGCCTGGGAGACGGAGCTCGCCTTGATGGATGAACTTGCTTACGTCTGGGACAATCGCGCAAGCGAAGTCCTGCTGCCCAACAATTACACGGTCGGGTCCGAGCGTATCGTTCTGGAGGCCCTCGAGTTCGTGAGGAAAAATCCGGAAAGTATCATCCATATCAAGGATATCGTAAAAGCTACCAAGGTGGAGTACCGAACCTTGCTGCGCGCTTTCGAGCGCTATCTCGGCTTCTCGCCAAAGCACTATCTGAAGCTGCGGCAGTTAAATCTGGTTTACCATGAGATCCGTCACATGGGTTCGGCCGGCAGGCTCGTCGATATCCTGGTAGCCCACGGCGTCACCGAGTTCGGCAGGTTTGCGGGCCGCTACCGGTGGCTGTTCGGCGAGTTGCCATCCGAGGCACATCGTCGATCTAGCGCATTGAGGCCTGACAAATCGCTGTGAGGTTTGGAGTGGTGTTTTGGTGCAACACCACCGTGAATTGGTCGGCGATGACAGTTTCTGCATACCAACTGAGCGAAGGTCGATGGCACATGGCTCATGTGTTCTCCACCTTCGATGAGGTTATCAGGTTATGAAAAAAGTTGGTTTGCTTGCCACGGCGGCGGTGATGTCCGTTGCGTTCACCGGTATTGCAACGGCCGCGGACCTTCCGCAGCGGCCGGTCTACAAGGCGGCTCCGATCCCGGCGCCGATGATGTATAACTGGTCCGGCTTCTATCTCGGCGCGAACGCCGGGTATGGCTGGAGCAATCAGTGTGTCGATCTCACCGCCATCAATGGAATTGGCGGCGTCTTCGCCGAAGGCTGCAATAGCAAGGGCGGCGGCATCGTCGGCGGCCAGATTGGCTATCGCTGGCAGGCCGGACAATTGGTGTACGGTCTTGAAGCGCAGGGCGACTGGGCCAACATCCGCAACACGCGCATCAGTGCGCAGGATCCGGCCCGCACTTACAAGTCGACCCTCGCCGGCCTGGGTCTCTTCACGGCTCAACTTGGCTACGCGGTCAACGAGGCCTTGTTCTACGTCAAGGGCGGCGGCGCGGTTGGTAGCCAGGACTTTGCCATCCTTGACAGCGTGACCGGCACGGGCCTCGCCTTCGCGAGCCGGACCCGCTGGGGTGGCGTCGTGGGTGTCGGCTTCGAGTACGGCTTCTCTCCGAATTGGACGGCCGGCATCGAGTACGACTATCTGTGGCGGGTGAACGAGAGCAACACTTTCTCGACGCCGTCATTGGCGCCCATCGCGTCGATCACCACCAACACCAAGACGGACGCGAATCTTCTCGCAGTTCGCCTCAACTACAAGTTCGGTGGTTACTAATGAAGAAAGGTGGCCGGCCGGTTCGGCCGGCCACCATTCTTTCCCATCATGCCTCGGCCCGGATAATCCCTGATTTTGGAGTTGAATCATGTTGTCGAATACGATGCGTGCAGTTGCCTTTCTCGGTGCTCTGACGGTCGCAAACATGGCCCTAGCGCAGGATACTGCGTCCCATGCACCGCTAAAGACGATCGGGGCCAGCAAACCCCAGATCGTTCCATCGCTGATCGTCTTCAATTCCAGGGGCGCAAACCTGCAGCCCGGCAAACTGGTTCTCACAGGCATTGCGCCAAATGCGATCATATTTGCGGATCGGCCGGTTCGCTCGGCTGGCCATGACCTGACCAGTCATATCGTTGAAGATTGGGGAGCCGGCAGCGACAATTTTGCAAAAAATCCGCCTAACGCCACAGTGTCCGTATTCCAGAAGGACGGCAACACCGTGCGCGATGTTGTTGTTACCTTGAAAAATCCCAAGCTCGAGGGCGACAATCTAGCCTTCGATGTCGACCTTCTCGAAGGTGACATCAAGGGCGCCGATGGCCCCGCCTCTGTCTTTATCGACATCATCGGCCTTCCCTTTACGCCGCTTTCATTCGCGGGCGTTGCGCGACGCACGGCCTATCGGGGTGCGTATTATGCTGGAGCCGCCGCCGCGGCCGGTGCCGCAGCAGCTTACGCGTACGGCCCGTATTATCGGCCACCCGTTTGCGGGTACTATCCTTATCCTCCATGCTATTAACGGAACTGCGCGTAACCTGGCCCGGCGTTCTTGCGCCGGGCCAGGCCAGTTTCGGTCTGATCCCCGCGCTGGATCTATCTGGCGCGCGCACTACGGGTTTGAAGGCCGAGCCCAGGCAATAGATCGGACGCCGCTGCAGGCGATTGCTCCGCGGCCGGAAGTCGCGGCTTGCCGAATCTGCATAGCGGGTCGCCGCATTTTCGGTAGCTTGGCTAGCGGACGAGAAGACGCTTAGCGTGTCGGGCCCGTCCACCACGGAAAGGGAGTAACCACGCCGTCATCGATTCTGAAGGCTGGTGAGGAGACGTCGAAGTTCTCCCTGCTTCAAGCGCCTCTCATAGAGATCGGATCTGGGTCGGCTAGATGCGAGGCGACAGTCGGGGATGCAAGCATTTGGCCGATACTGCCGTGCTACTGGGCTTATTGGTGTCCAATCCGGTACGCGCCAGTTAGAGGAATTCAATCGTGCTCATCATCCTGACGTTGTACTTGATCCTGGTGTGGCTCGTCTTCTTCAGGTTCAAGTTGGTGCGATGGGGCTGGGCGTCCGGCACCGTCGCAGGGCTGTTTGGCGCCTTGATCCTCGCGGCGTTCCTCGCGATGTTCAATTACCTCACCCCGTCGGGCAGCTTTGTCGTGATTTCTCGCGTCATGGAGGTTACGCCGAATGTCTCCGGCGAGGTGATCGAAATTGCGGTCAAGCCGAACCAACCGGTGAAGGCCGGCGCCGTGCTGTTCCGCATCGATCCGGCGCCGTTCCAGTACAAGGTCAACCAACTTGAAGCCTCGCTCGCCCAGGCGCGCCAGCAGGTCAAGCAATTGACGGCCAGTTACGAGCAGGCGACTGCAAATGTCGACGGGTTGACCAAGCAACTTGCCTTTCACGCCCAGCGGCTTTCCGATTACCAAAAGCTCACCAGCGAGCAGGCGCAGACCGAGTTTCGTCTGCAAGACGTCCAGGTGCAATACGACACGGTCGAGTTTCAGCTTCAGGCGGCCAAGGCCGCGCAACTGAGTGCGCAATTGGCGATGGAGTCGGAAATCGGCGGGGTCAACACGACCGTCGCGCAGATCCAGGCACAGCTTGATCAGGCCAAATGGGAGCTCGAGCAAACGACGATCCGTGCTGTCGGCGACGGCGTCGTTACCATCATGGCCCTGGCCGTTGGAGACCGCGCGATGCCGGCGCGATCGGTGATGTCGTTCGTCGTCATGAACGATATCTTAATCGCAGGCATGTTCGCCCCCAACGGATTCAAGACCATCAAGCCCGGCGCACGCGTCAAGCTGGTTTTCGACGACGACCCCGGCCGCATCCACGAAGCGACGGTCGCTGCCATTCCGCAAGGCGTAGGCCAGGGCCAGATCGCGGTCTCGGGTTCACTGGCGCGCGTCGGCTCGATCGGCGGTGCCAAGGTCTATCCGGCCGCCATTTCCGTACCGAAAACCATCGACCGCAGTCAGCTCAGGCTCGGCATGCCCGGCACTGCCACCGTGTTCGCGGACAACGCCGGCGTCATCGGCTTGCTCATGTCGATCCTGGTATGGATCGGTTCGTACACGGCATATCTATAGACGCCTTCCGTTTCACTCCCGGCTCGAATCGGTGATCCACTTAGGCATCCCGGAGGAGAAAATGAGTCTTCGATCTGCATGCGCCGCTGCCACCATCGTCCCGGTCGTTCTTCTCACCGAGGTATATTCGGGCGCCCGCGTCTACGCTCAGCAATCGACGGGCCAACTGCTGATATCATCAGGTTTCAATCCCGTCGCCGCCACCACGCAGGAGATGCTGAAACGACTGATGTCGTTTCCGCCCAATCAATTCCAGCTACGGCAAAAGGGCGGGCGACCCTCCTATGTCTACGCCGATCCCACCGGATGCACCTGTGCGTATGTCGGCAGCGTGGCCGCGATGAACAAATATCGCGCCAGCTTTGGCGCATTGCCGGCAGATACGCTTTCAGCAGGTGGCTTTACGGATCCCGAGCAGAACCTGATCAACAGCATGGACAACGACGAGGCCTCGGCCGAGTTCAATAACGATGTGTTCGGTCCGGACTTTTAAGCCGCTCGGATGAATCAATGGATACTTTCAATTGTAGTCACCGCGCTATGCCGTCACTTCGTCGGACACGAGCTTCCGAGCGCAAAACCAACTCTAACCGTTCCGGGCGAACAGCAGGAACTGGGATCGGGCGGCAAACGACCGTCGTTGCGGCGTCGTCGAGCCTTGCGATTATCCAATTGGCGCATGCACAGGTCGATCGGAGTGGTTACACCAGTCCCGACCAGCGCATCGTCGAGGCGATCGCAGTAGCATGCCTGGCACACGGGATAGGTTGAATGTTCTGGCGTCATCGGTTCCCGACCGTTCGGGAAATGATAGTCGAATATAGAAAGGCATTCGACGAGAGCCGGTCTCAAACGCTTAACGGAAAAATTCCGACTTGCCGTATCGGCGCCGACCAGCACCGTGGCGTCCACTCGACGACGAGCCGAGATGTCAAATGATGAGTCCGTGGCTGTCCTCTCTCGCAGGTGCGATGGTTCGTTCGCAACTCCGTCGGTGCCAAACATGTGCCGCAGTCCCGTTTCTCGCAGGCACCAGCGATGCAGGAGATCATTGCCAGATAGAGGGCTCTTGTTCTTGATTATCAACCGACCGCGCTTTGCGTGGTCTCAGCAACGGTGCGCTTCTTCGATCCGCAATTCATCGCCCACTACGCGAACAAGCCGAAGCCCAGTCTGGCGGAGATGGTCGATTTTGTGATCGTAGGCATTT
The DNA here is from genome assembly GCF_040446015.1 of Bradyrhizobium sp. INPA03-11B. NCBI lineage: Bacteria > Pseudomonadati > Pseudomonadota > Alphaproteobacteria > Hyphomicrobiales > Nitrobacteraceae > Bradyrhizobium > Bradyrhizobium sp. INPA03-11B. Next base: position 26,734 of record NZ_JASGSR010000042.1, on the reverse strand, counting down.
CGGCTACTCAAGCCTATGGTCACTCGGTCTCGCGAACCGAAGTTAGTCAACCACCGATTGACCACCGAAACGCCGTGAACAAACAGCGATAGAGGTGATCAGTCAGGACCGAGCTTGGTTGTTTTTGTTGATTTTTTCGGTCGCTGATTACGTTCGGGACGCAGGGGCTGAGGGGCGGCGACGGGAGCTGAAACACCCCTTTGAGGTTGGTAGCAACCTTTTGATCTTCGTCGTTGAGATAAGCGACTGAAATCGCAGCAAATGTGACCTCCCTCCGAGCGCACCATAAACCCACAGGACAGTTGCATCTCCTACGCGCCGATCTATCCGGCCTCTACTCGCGGGTTTGAGGGAAGCGGAGCGCCGTCACCGATTAGTGACGAGCATCGTTAGCTCTGGCGAGCTGCTTCGACAACTAGGCGAGAGGAGCACGTCCCGCGAATCCGCGATGACGTTAGACGCGAGTGTTGAATCTGGCCGTGGTCGGTGGGGGCTGCAGTCACACGGCTCGCTCGCTAGAAGCTGGCCACGTTGTGATCAAGAGTGCACGAAGCATCAATGCCCATGCCGCCGTCAAACCTCGCCTGAGACGCCGTGTTGTAGTGTGACTTGGCGGGGTGGTCGGCGCGCCTGGTGTTTGAGCTGCACGACTTGATCTGAACCGGCTGGTTCAAGTCGATTGGAAGTACCGTCTTGTGCGAAATTCGCTTCAAGGCCAGGTTCGAACGAATGCTCAGAACACCCGGTATGCGCGATATCTTGTTTACGATGAGGTCTTCAAGGGCGTCGATGTCGGGTACCATGACGCGGAGCAGGTAGTCGCTGTCTCCCGTCATCAGGTAACATTCCATCACTTGACTCAAGCGATCGATCGAGCGCGTGAAATTCTCGAGCGACAACTGAACCTGCTTTTCAAGCTTGACCTGTATGAAGGCGGTCACGCCGATCCCGAGCACCGCAGGATCCAGTACAGCGATCCGCCGATCGATTACGCCGAGTTTTTCCAACGTACGAACGCGAGCAAGACAAGGCGACGGCGAGAGGTTGACGCGGGAGGCAAGTTCGACGTTGGTCAAACCGGCGTTCTGCTGCAGTTCGTTCAAGATCTTGATGTCGATCCTGTCGAGAGCCGTTGTCGTCATATCGTTGTCTCCCATGGGCAAGCGTAGCTATCTCGAGGCCCGGTCCCGCGCGTTATCCCGCGAGGTGACATCCCGATGACACAGATGCTAACCGCACTCGCGGTTGTAGAATTTCGACAAAGCGACGAGTTATATCGAAAAACGGTCAATCTGCTCACGGCCATCGACCCGATGCGGCCTGTGACGGGACGTGCGGGCCGTGTGCTCAGTTGATGATCGAAGGATGTGCAAGCGGGCAGGGATAACCGTCTCGAGCCTCAGCCCTGGCCGCCTTGTCCCGATGCCGAAAGGCCGCAAGCCGCAGCACAAAATGCCGATCGATCGTGCGAGCGACAAGGTCTTTGAGCATTCATGCCGAGGCCCCAGTGCGACTATTGCACGACAGCAGAAGTCCGCGGAGGTCGCGGAATTGACGGCTCGTCCGGGATCGGAGTGACAAATTGAAGCTCAAGCAGGCCTATCTCACCGCCGCTGAACCTGAAGCGCTCGCCGGCTTCTACGAAGCTCTCGGCTTGGCGATCCGCTTCGCTGATCGAGGCAAGTGGATTCAATTCGTCGGTGAGAAGGTCGCCCTTTGTATCGCAAGTCCGGTCGAATCCGTATCCGCGCCGTCTCTGAACGCCGTTCTGGTTTTCGAGGTGGACAATCTGGAAACAGCTCTGGAGCGCGCGCGGACGCACGGCGCCGAGATGCTCGGTGAAATCAGGGATATGGGCGCGCACGGTCGCGTCGCCCATTTCAAGGACCCGCAACACAATACGATTCAGCTGTTTCAGGCCGCGGCCGGGTAGGCTCGCAAACCACCGATCTCGATCACTTCGGTTTATCTGTCAGGGGCATCCATCGCCATGAACTTTCGAGTGCAGCCCATGTCCATCCAGGAAATTCCGGTGTTCAGCAGCAAGGAATTCCGCACCGCAATGCGCAACGTACCCGGCGCCGTGTCGATCGTCACGACGGGCGCGCGACCGGGCCGGCACGGTTTGACGTTGACGGCCGGCTGTTCATTGTCGACCGAACCGTCGAGCGTGCTCGTTTGCGTCAACAAGTCGGCCGGCGCGCACGATACGATAAAGCAGAGCGGGTCGTTTTGCTGGAACATCCTCGCGGCGGATCACGCTGCGTTGGCACAGAAATTCGCGGGGCAGGACGGGATCAAGGGCGACATACGTTTCAGCGAGGGTCTGTGGCGCGAGCTCGCGACGGGAGCGCCGAGCCTCGTCGAGGCTGTTTGCAGCTTTGATTGCCGCGTATCCGATTCATACGATGCCGGCAGCCATACGATCTTCGTCGGCGCGGTGGTCGCACAGGCAACGAACGGCGATCGCGAACCGCTGGTCTATGTTAAGGGCGAATTCACAGTGCCCAGGCGGTAACGCTTCACTTCCATCATTCAGTGCACCAATGCTGTCACTCTGGCTCAATGTTCTCGCAAGCGGCGTTCTGCTCGGGCTCGTCTACGGGCTCGTGGCGCTCGGTCTGACGATCATTTTTGGCGTCATGCGCGTCGTCAACTTTGCGCATGGCGAGATGGTCGTCTTCGGCGTCTACATCGGTTATTGGGCCGTCCGCCTTTGGGACGTTCCCATCATTGCCGCTGCAACGATCGCGGGAGTTGCGATGTTCATCTTCGGGTATCTTCTGGAGACAATGATCGTAAGGCGGTTCGTCGGTCGGCCCCATCACTATCAATTTATCGTCTTCATCGGTCTGTCGCTGCTTTTCAGCGGCGCGCTGCTGGTGGCGTTCGGACCGGATCCGCGCCCCACCGCGTCCCAGCTGGCGTTTCACACCGTATCGCTCGGTCTCGTGACGCTGGATCTGGCGAGACTTCAGGCTGCGGCAACCGCAGGCTTTCTGATCACCTTGCTCGGAGGATATCTGAAATTCTCGTCGTTCGGCCGGTCGCTGCGAGCGGCCGCAGACAACCGGCTGGGCGGCCTGATCATCGGATTGAACATTCCGCGAATCTATGCGGTGGCCTTCAGCATCGGTGCGGCCTGCGCGGGTGTCGCCGGCGCATTGATCTCTCCTCTGTTCGACGCCCAACCATATCTGGCCGTCGATTTTACCCTGCTGGCCTTTGTGACGGTTGTCGTCGGCGGTCTCGGCAGCTTCAGCGGAGCGCTCCTGGGTGGCCTGGTGATTGGCGTGGCCGAGGCAATTGCAGCGCTGATGTTTACTCCGTCGATGAAGACGGCGCTTCCCTATGCGCTCCTGATCATCATCCTGATTTTCCGTCCGAGGGGTTTCTTTGGTGCAAAAGAGATTTGAGGGTGCAACCGAGTTGAACCGGTGGCTTGCCGGAGCTCTGGTCTTCGTGATTCTTGCGTTGGTCGGCGCTCTGGCAAATCCGTACCTCATCTCGTTGATGACGATCGTATTGCTGTTCACGTTCCTCGGCCAATCCTGGAATTTGATGCTCGGTATCGGTGGCCAATTATCGATCGGTCATGCTCTTTTTGTCGGCCTCGGGGCTTATTCAGTCGGCGTCCTCGACATCAAGTTCGGCATTTCGCCGTGGATAGGCCTCCTGCTCGGAATGTTCGTCGCCGGATCCGTCGGTGCGCTACTGGCGTGGCTGAGCTTTAGGTTCGAGGTGCGTGGAATCTATTTCGCGCTGCTGACGATCGCCGCCGCCGAGTTCGCCAGAATCATATTCAGCGGCTGGGAGTTTGTCGGCGCAATGCAGGGGCTGTTCTTTCCTGCACCGACGAACGCGATCGATATTGCAATGCTTCGGGGAGATGCGCGCTTCTACTATTTTGTCGCGCTTGCCCTGGCGGCGCTGGGGATCGTGGGAACTGAACTCATCTCGCGATCGTACCTCGGATATGTCTGGCGAGCGATGAGGGACGACGAGCAGGCTGCGCGCGCGCTCGGCGTCCGCACATTCCGGCACAAGATCCTCGTGATCGCGATATCGGCGGCCGCTGCAGCCGTAGGTGGTGGAGTTCTGGCGCTCGTGCAGGGATCGATCTTTCCGGATTCGATCATGGGTATGGGCCTCTCGGTTGATGTGCTGATTGGACCCGTGGTTGGCGGTCTAGGCACGACGTTCGGTCCGCTGGTCGGGTCGCTCACGGCTATTCCTCTGAACCACGCGATGAGCGCTCTGGGCGATAGTCTTCGGATCCCCGGGCTGAACAACATCGCATACGGCGTCGTATTGATCTTGATCGTCTGGTTGCTGCCCGACGGCATCTGGCCGGCGATCCAGCAGCTTTGCAAGGCAATCCAGGTGCCGCCGCGAGTGTGGCTGCCGCAACCAAGGAAGGCCGAAGAATGACGAGCCTGCTCGAAGTCAGGAATCTCTCCCGATCGTTCGGCGGCTTGGTCGCGGTGGACAATGTCAGCTTCGCACTGGGAGCCGGCCGGATCACGGCGCTGATCGGGCCGAACGGGGCAGGGAAGACAACGTGCTTCAATCTCGTTGCAGGCGCAATACGGCCGACGAGCGGGGAGGTGTTCTTCGAGGGACGCCCGATGGAGAATACGCCGCCTGAAGCCGTCTGCAGGATGGGTATCGCGCGGACATTCCAGATTGTGCGGCCGATGCGCGATATGTCCGTGCTCGAGAACGCAATGGTCGGCGCCTTCAGTTGGACCAGCAGCGTGGGAGAAGCCAGATCGAAGGCGTATGAGTCGCTTGAAAGCGTCGGGCTTGCCGGCAAAGCCAATGCGAGGACCGACCAGCTGACGTTGCCCGATCGGAAAATGCTGGAGACTGCCAAAGCGCTCTCCACGCGGCCCAAACTGCTGCTGCTGGACGAGGTGATGGCGGGTCTCCGGCCCACCGAGGCTGGGAGCGTCGTCCGGGTGCTGCAGAGGCTCGCCGAAACCGGCCTGACGATTCTCCTCGTCGAGCACGTCATGCGGATCGTGATGGAGGTCGCCTCGCGCGTCGTGGTGCTCCATCACGGCGCTAAAATCGCCGAAGGGGGCCCGGCCGAGGTGGTCGCTGACCCTAAGGTGCTCGAAAGCTATCTGGGGATCGGCTTCCATGCCTGACGCGGCGTTGTTGTCGATCGACGGACTTTGTGTTGGGTACGACGGGTCAAATGCCCTGAACGGCGTTTCCCTGCAGATCCGCAGGGGCGAGCTGATCTGTGTCGTAGGTGCCAATGGCGCCGGTAAGACCTCGCTGATCCGGTCGATCTCGGGCATCGTTCCGTGTTCGAGTGGTGTCGTGAAGATGAACGGCGTCGATATTACGGGGATGTCGCCGTGGGAGATCTGCGAGCGCGGTATTGCACAGGTCGCTGAAGGCCGGCAGATTTTTGGAGGCCTTTCCGTCGAGGACAATCTGCTTCTGGGGGGATCGCTCAAGCGCGGGAGGGCCGGCCAGCCCGAAACCCTCGAGTTCGTCTATCAGTTGTTTGAGAGGCTTCGAGAGCGCCGGCGGCAGCTTGCCGGGACCCTGTCCGGCGGCGAGCAGCAGATGTTGGCCATCGGACGCGCCATCATGGCGAAGCCTGAAATCGTCATGTTCGACGAGCCGTCCATCGGGCTGTCGCCCGCCCTGACGGACGTGATGTTCGGCGTGGTGAAGCGCTTGCACGAGGAGGGGATCACGGTGCTGCTGGTAGAGCAGAATGTCGCGAAATCCCTCGCGTTGAGCAATCGTGGGTATGTGCTGGAGAACGGCTCGATCGTTCTCCACGGATCAAGCGGCGAGTTGCTGAGCAACCCCGAGATTCAACGCGCATATCTCGGAATGTAACGGCTTTTTTGCCGTTATCGCGGCGGTCTGCGGGTGAGGGAGTTCCTGCTTCGCTCAGCTCATCTGCTTTTGGGAGTGACGGGCACCGAAGCTCTCGAGCACGGAATGCTGCGATATCACGCTCTGGCGGCGATTTGTGCCGACGCGGCTGGATACGGAACCGCTGTATGGCAACCAATTCCGAGGCGCGGCGCCTAGGCTCTTCCTATGGACAACGACGATACCCTTCTGGTCGAGCGCGACCCCGACATAGTCACGATGACCATGAACAGGCCGCCGGCAAATGCCCTGAACAACGGGTTGGTCAGACGCTTGCTGGATGCCATTCGTGGACTGTCCGCGCAAGCATCACCGCCAGGCATCGTCTTGACCGGTGCAGGCAAGCGATTCTTCAGCGCGGGTGGCGATATCAAGGAAGTAGCCGGCCTCGAGATATCGAGGCCCCGCATGCGAGAGTTCCATGCGCTCTTGTGCGAGATGGAGCGATATCCGGGCCCGCTCGTGTGTGCGGTCCGTGGGTATGCGGTCGGAGGCGCGTTGGAGTTTCTCCTTCACGCCGATTACGTCGTCGCGGATCGCGCGTGCACGGTCGGGTTTCCGGAAATAAACCACGGCCTCTTGCCTGCGGCCAAAGGTATGCGGCAGGCGGTCCGGAAGCTCGGACTTCGGGAAGCGCAGGCCCTGCTCTATTGGGGAGAGTTGTGCGACGCCCGGAAGGCGCTCGAAATCGGCGCGATCAGCGAGATTGCGGCTAGCGCGGACGTGATGTCGCGTGCCGTGGAGGTATGCACGCATCTTCGCGGCAAAGACCAAAAGCTGTTTGCCGCCATCAAGCGCTCGTTGAACTTGACGGGACAGATGGATGACGCTTCCCTCGAGGGAATGACGATAGAGGATCTCAGCGCCTATTTGACCGAGAGTAGTGCAGCGGACGCGCGCGCCCGATTCCTGTCGAAGAATTCAGGGAAGACATGAATGGCCGAGTTGGCATCCCTTGAAGAAGCTCGCCTGGAGCTCATGAGCTTCGAGGAAGTGTCGGCCGCCTTGGCGCAGGGATATTTGACGGTTCTGATACCGTGCGGCGCAATCGAGCAGCATGGACCGCATCTTCCGCTCTGTATGGACGCGGATCACGCAGATGCGCTCGCGACAAAGGTGGCGCGACATCTCGGCAGGACCCTAATCGCTCCTACGATCAGGGTCGGCTGTTCTGCCCATCATCTAGCCCTGTCAGGCACCATTTCCCTTCGACCAGAGACTTTCGAAGCAATCTGTCTGGACTATTGCACGAGTCTCGCACGGCATGGTTTCAAGCGGATTCTGCTGTTCTCCGGCCATATCGGAAATTTTCCCGTCTTGCATAACATCCTTCCTCGACTGAGGCACGGGGTTCCGCCGGGCGTTGAGATCGACGCATTCTGCGATTCAATTGCCTGGATCGACAGGTGGCGGAGTGCCGTCAGAGATGCCGGGGGTGATCCGAATGCAGTCGGTGGCCATGCCGACATCGCAGAGACATCCCTGATGATGCGACTCCGCCCCGAAAGCGTGCGGTTGGATCGGTTCGAAATCGGGCACCTGGGCGCTCTATCCGAAGAGCAGCTTCAGATGATGTGGAAGAGCGGGATCCAGTCCGTCACACGCAACGGCATCATTGGTGATCCGCATGGGTCGACCGTCACGATCGGCGAGCGCTGCCTCGCGGCGATAGCGGACCTTCTGGCCGCCTCGTTCGGCAAATAAGGCGACCCCGGTTTCGCCCCCTCCGTGCCGTCAGGCGTTGGAAGCTGCAAGCGCGCTGGTCAAGGGTCGGATGTGATCCGCCTGCCGACAGCACAAAATTTGGAAAGTCATGCGGGCGCGCCCAGCATTCGGACGAAAATGTTGCTGCGCCTGTGAGACGCTCTGCCATCGAGTCTTTCCTAGAGGATTTTAGACGATGGCACTTTCGTTCGGATTCTGGTCGGAGCAGGAAACCCAGGTCGGGCAAAGCTACGCGCGCCGGCTTCATGAACTGGTTGACGAGGTGCGCCTCGCGGAAAAAATGGGGTTCGACTGCGTCGCGCTTTCCGAGCAACACGTGGCGCTCGGCGGCATTTCGAGCTCCGCTCCTGAAGTGGTGTACGGCTATCTCGCCGCGGTGACATCGCGCGTGAAGCTGCGATCGGCGGTCACGCTGATGCCGCAGAAGATCAATCATGCATTGCGATCCGCGGAGCGACTGGCCGTGACCGATATCCTGTCGCACGGCCGAATGGAGTTTTACGCCGGCCGGGCCAACACGACCATCGCGATGCGTGCCTTCAACGTCGATCCCAATGAGACGCTCGCGCAGATGGAAGAGGGCATTGCGCTTCTGAAGAAATCGATGCGCGAGGACATCTTCACGTTTGAAGGAAAGTACTACCAGATCCCGCCGCGAATGCTGGTGCCGAAACCCATGCAGAAGCCGCATCCGGTCATCGGCATCGCCGCGACCAGCGAGCGCAGTCACGGCTGGGCCGGATCCGAAGGCCTCGCTGTGATGAGTAATTCGATCTACCAGGGGTGGGAAGTCCAGGACAAGCTTCTCAATACGTATCGTCGCGCCTGGAAGCGTGACGAGCAGGGGCCGCTCGCGCGGCCCCGAGTCGGCCTTCCGCTGTTCTTCGGCATCGGCCCGTCGGACCAGAAAGCAAAGGACGACTACGCCGAAGCACTGATGCACTACGCGAGGATCTCCACCGACGCCTATCCTCGCCTGGCGAAGCTTGCCGATGACTACGCATACATGAACGAAAGCGTGCCGGCCATGGAGCGCGCGGGAAGGGACTGGGATTACCTGCTGAACCACTCGGCGACGACCGTTTGCGGGAGTCCCGACACGGTCATTCGGCAAATCGAGAAATTCAAGGCGCTGGGAATCGACGAGGTGCTGCTCCATCTCGACTCGGTGAACCACGAGAAGATCATGGAAGCGATCGAGATGTGCGGGCGATACGTCATTCCGCACTTCAACGACAGGAACAACGTCGTGCGACCGACGGACGACATTCTGGCGCAGATCCGCGCCATGCGGCCGCAGAAGTGAGCGCAAGGAAACACAGGACGGAGAATCCAATGTCACAGCATAGCTACAAATATCTGCTCGTCGAGAAGCGCGCCAGCGGCGTCGCCATCGTAACGATGAACCGGCCGGAAATCCTCAATGCCATCAATTGGGATATGCACGAGGAGCTGGAGCGGGTCTTCGTCGAGCTGGATCACGACGGGGACGTCCGCGCGATCGTGCTGACCGGCGCGGGGCGTGGCTTCTGCTCGGGCGGCGATCAAAAGTCGCTCGACAAGGGCCCGCTACCGTCGCCGACGCGGAGCGGGCGTCACTTGATCCGCAACATGCTCGAGGTGGAGGTACCGGTCGTTGCTGCCGTCAACGGCGTTGCCGTCGGGCTCGGAGCGACGCTCGCCCTGTTTTGCGATGTCATCTTCGCAAACCCGACCGCGCGATTCGCGGATACGCATGTGACGGCAGGCGTGGTCGCCGGCGACGGCGGCGCCGTGATCTGGCCGCTGCTGATGGGGCCGGTCCGTGCCAAGCACTACCTCATGACTGGCGAATTCATCTCCGCCGAGAAAGCGGCCGCCATGGGCATGATCAATGAAGTCGTCTCTGGCAGGGACGTCAAGGACGCGGCGATCGAATACGCCGAGTTGCTGGCTGACGGTCCCCGAGAATCGATCATCTGGACGAAATACAGCGTCAACAAGATCATCAAGCAGTACGCGCATCTGGTGCTAGATACCTCGGCCGCGCTGGAGATGTTGACCTTCGCGTTGCCCGAGCGCCGCGAGGCAGTCGCCGCCTTCGCTGAGAAGCGGAAGCGCTTCGCGGAGCGGTGATATGGAAGTCGAATCTTTCACGTCGGGAGCCCAACTCATCGACGTGACTATTCCGCAGCTCCTGAGCGCGCGAAGAGTGGAGCGGCCCGAGACGGTCGCATACAAGCAAAAGCGTCGTGGCGAATGGATCGCCACGACCTGGCGCCAGTATTCGGATCAAGTGGCCGATCTGGCGGCCGCCCTGCGGAACGCTGGGTTCAAGCGCGGTGATCGTGCGGCCATCATGGGGGATGTATCCCAGGAATGGCTTCTCGCCGACATGGCGACGATCTGCGCCGGCGGGGTCATGGTTGGCGTGTACTTTACTTCGTCGCCGGAAGAAGTCGGCTATTACCTCTGCGATTCCAGCGCTTCTTTCATCTTCGTCGGCAGTGAGCTTCAGCTCGATATCGTCCTGGCATCCGGCCAGGCCAAAGGGTTGCGCAAGGTCATCGTGCTCGATCCAGAGTGGAGCGGCGCCGCTTCGACCGGCAACGTCGTCTCTCTCAAAGCCTTTTGCGGAAAGACATCCGTCGATGCCGACGTATTTCTTCGAACACAGGTTGCGAAGGCAAAGGCGAGCGATCTGGTCAGCATCGGATACACATCCGGCACCACGGGCGTTCCGAAGGGCGCCATGCTGACCCACCTGTCGTTGCTCGCCGGCGCGCACAGCATCACGACGTTTACCCCGAGGATGCGGTCCGACACGCATCGGCTTGTCGTGCATCTGCCGATGTCGCATACGGTCGCGCGCGCGCAAGCGACGACATTGCCGCTGCTGGCCCGGATGGTGCCGCATTTCGGCGAGGCCAGCGCGGAGTTTGCCCGAACGATCAAGGAAGTTAAGCCGACATACTTCACGGCACCGCCCCGCTTCTATCAGCGATTTGCCACGCAAATCCTCAGCAAGGTCCATGCCGGGTCGGCGAAGCAGAAGCAGGACTATCAATTTGCGATGACGATCGCCCGCAAGGCGCTGGATGACCGCCAGGCCGGCGGCGCGCCGGATCCCCTGATATCGGCTCTGTTCTCCGTTTGCCAGGATCAGATCTTTCGCCCGCTGCTTGCCGAAGTCGGCTTTGAGGATCTTGCGGTCTGCTACACGTCGTCGGCTGCGATGCCGTCTGAACTGATGTCGCTATGGCAGCTATGGGGACTGCAGTTGAAGGAATGCTACGGCCAGACGGAGCTGGTCGGAGCCAACTTGGTTCAGATGGCGGAGTGGCCGGAGGCCGGTACGGTCGGTGTGCCGGTGCATGATGCCGCCTGGGAGACGGCGGTTCTCGAAGACGGGGAAATGATCGTCCGGGGGCCGGGGCTCTTTGTGGGGTACTGGAACAAGCCGGAAGAAACCAGGTCTGCCCTGCGGGACGGTTGGCTCTACACCGGAGACATCGTGGATGTCGGGCCGACAGGCCTCTTCAAGCTGGTCGACCGCAAAAAGGAGATCATCAACACGTCGAACGGAAAATCCATCAGCCCGACGCAGATCGAAAACGAGATCCGGCACAGTCCGTTCATCTCCGAAGCCGCGGTGATCGGCGAAGGGAAAAAGTACCTCACTGCGTTGATCGAGGTTAATGCGATCGCGACGATGGAATGGGCGAGGTCGCGCGACCTTCGGATCGCTCAGTACTCCGATTTGGCAAACTCCGAAATCGTCGTCCGGATGATTGAAGCCGAGATCGGCAAGGCGAACAGCAAGCTGGCCAGAGTCGAGCAGATCAAGGCGTTCCGGATACTTCCGGAAGAACTGACTCCCGAGAACGGCGTGATGACGCCGACCCGGAAGAAGCGCCGGAAGCAGATCATGGAGAGGTATCGGTCGTTGATCGACACGCTTTATGACGAGAGTGAAGACAACCTCGTCAAAGCTGAACTGAAGACGTGATTTGGACGGCCGCAGTCGGCTGCAAGGCGCACACGTGCAACCGCCGCGTCGCGTGCGCCTGCGGGTGTGAACACGTGCTCGCTGCAAGGCCGTGTGTGCCATCACTGCCAAGCTTTTCAACGGCTCGTCTACAAAATGTGTGTAGCCAACATGAGGGGAACGTCAGATGAGGAATCGCAGTAGAACTGGCCTAACGCGTCGTGCGCTGCTCGGCAGTGGCGTTGGCGCCGCCGTCGGGTTCGTGTCGCGGCGGGCAACGGCAGCTTCGCCCGGCAAGGTGCGGGTCGGTGCGATCAATCCGAGCAGTGGCGTTCTGGCGTTTCCGGGTCAGGCGTGCGTCCGCGGCATCGACCTCGGCGCCAAGTTCGCCAAGACGAAGTTCGGAATAGACATGGAAATCATCCATGCGGACACGCAAAGTAGACCGGAGAACGGGCGAATTGCAGCCGAGGATCTGATCCGGCAGGGCTGCACGGTCCTCATCGGGGCCTGGGACTCGGGCGCGACCATATCCGCGCTGCAGGCCGCGGAAGCCGCGAAGGTTCCGATGGTGGTGCACATCGCGAGCGCGACCCAGGTCACGTCTCAGGGCTTCACCCAGGTCTTTCGCTACTATCCCACGTCGCTGACGGTCGTCAGGAAATCCCTGCTTGAGTTGAAGGCGCTGTTGTCGTCACTCAAGGATGCGCCGACGAGTGCTGCCATCATGCATCTCAACAATACGATGGGGCAATCAACCGCGGCAAGCATCGATCAGGCCTGGAAGGAGATCGATCTCCCCTTGAAGATCAGCCAGTACATTCCCTACGACGAGAAGGCCAAGGATCTTTCGGTCGAAGTCGCCAAGGCGAAAGCCTCGGGCGCCGACGCGCTGGTGTCGGTGACGCGCGTCAACGACGCCATCATGATCGTCCGGGAATGCGTCAAGCAAGGGTGGAATCCGAAAATGATCTTCTCCCCCAACTCAAATGGCGTGCAGGACAAGGCGTACTACGATGCGCTGGGCAAATACGGTGACGGCGCGATCCTTTCGACGTTCTGGTACAATCCCAAGGCTCCTGACGCCGCAGCGATTCTCAAGCAATTTGCATCCGACTATCCAAACGACTGGCTTGATGCGAATTCCGGATGCGCGTTTGAAGCGGTACAAATCGTTGCGGATGCCGTGAGCCGCGCCGGGTCTGCCGAGTCCGCCGCCGTCCATGCTGCGCTTAAGGCGACCGATATGACGCCGATCCTGATGTCCAGCGGCAAAATCAAGTTCGATGCCAATGGTCAGAACATGGGAGGCGACGTCACCATCCTGCAAGGGCAGAACGGCAGGCCTCGGGTCATCGCGCCGCAAGCAGTGGCCGAAGCGGGGTTCCAATACCCGCTGGCTCCATTCAATTCGAGGTAAGGCAGCACGGGCTGCGGCCTCGGCAGATGGCGCTGGGGCCGCAATCTTCCGGGTAAGGCCTCTATGCGGACGGCTCGCGAGCGGCAAAGCCAGACCGCTCGGCGAGGAAACGGCGCGGGCTCTTGCCCATTGTCTTCTTGAACATCGTGATGAAGGCGCTCGGCGTTTCATAGCCGAGATCGAGCGAGACGGCCTGGACCGAAGATCCGGCCGATAGTCGCTGGAGCGCAACCATGATGTGAAGGCGCTGTCGCCAGCGTCCGAACGTCATTCCGGTTTCCTTGAGCACGAGGCGGGCAAAGGTGCGCACGCTCATCGCATATCGGGCGGCCAATTCCTCGATCGTACTGCGGTCGCCGGGATCGTTGAGCAGCGACGTGGCGAGCTGCTGCAGCCGGCTGTCGGTGGAGATCGGCAGGTACATCTGCTCGGTGGACATCTGCACCAGTTCGTCGAGCAGGACACGTCCGAGCCGGCTGGTCGGGCCGTCGAGCGGGTACAGCGGTGGAAACACGGCGAGCCGATGGATCAATTCGCGGACCAGCGACGAGATCGTGAAGGTGCAGCAGGTGCTGGGAAGCATGCTCGCCTGCGGGTCGATAAAGACAACGTAGACCTTTCCGTTGTCCGACACGCAATTGCTGTGCATGACGCCGGCGGGGATCCACACGGCGCCTTGGGGCGGTACGATCCACAATCCGTTAGGCGACCGACACATGACCGATCCATGAGAGGCGACCACTAGCTGCCCCTTCTTGTGCGAGTGCAGCGGAAGCTCGTCGTTATCCTCACCCGTCTCGATGCAAAACGAGACGATCGGCCGGTCGAATTGGTCCGGATCGACCGGATCGTAATTGATCCGAAGATCCGGGAGGACCATTCTGGCCAAACCGTGATCAATGTCGGTAATGGGGAACGTGTTCATCGAACTCGCTCGTCAATGGCTGCAGTTCCAATTCGGCCCGGCGGACGATAGGCCTCGTGTCGCCTCCCATTGCTGAGGATAGTTCGCGGAGCGATGTTCGTCACGGAAAAGTCGGGGACGGGAACGAGAATCTTGGCAGCGAGCTTGTACATCGGCGCAAGCGGTCCGAACGCGATATCGTAGGTCAATGACGTTCTGGCACAACAAGGTGTCGGCAAAGCCGGGCAGTTACACGGTCTTCGGCACAGAATTTCGTAGCGGACGCGCGATGGTCCTGTCGCTGAGGTTGATCGTGAGATCCTCGATCGAACGCACATTTCAGTGTGGCGAAATATCGCTACCGTTCGTTTCCTCCCTTGACTTGGCCCGGCTTTATCGCCGGGCCACTTTCGTGACCATCGTCACTATCGACAAAAATCCTACGGTGACTGTCTTCATGATGTTCCTAAGGCTTCCGGATTGTAGTCTCCATCTGCACGACGGCGGCTTTGGTCGGCCTAACGCCGGATTGTGATGATACGCCGGCGGAGGCCGCCCAACCACTTCTCCGTCGCGCTGTGGGCGGCGTTGAGGGCTTTGAAGTCGCTCTTGCCGCCGTCGGAACCGAGACATTGCCAATCACGAGCCGTTGCTGAGGTCGGCACGTTGGCGACGGTCCATGCGGTCGACTGCAACGGGAGCCAGGGCCGGCAGCGAGGCTGAATGCGCATCCCATGTGCGTCTCTGCTCACCGCGGTAGGGGTTGGCCCGCCAGCGAAAAGGAGCCGAAGGTTTCGAGCAAATGAGCGATGTCTGCTGCGCCTGGTACCGAATGATCCAACCCCATGTCGGTTGCCGCGGAGATCAATTCGGACGAGCCGCGATTAACGTCTGCTCGACGCAGGAGGGCCGAACAGATACAGCACGTATCTGGTGCGGTGATCCCTTCGGCGCCAACACAAACGAGCTAGGTTATTGATTTCCTTGGTGGGCCCGGCAAGACTCGAACCTTCAACCAGACCGTTATGAGCGCTGGGAAGAGGGGCGATATCGTTGATTTTCCTTCGAGTTTATCTTGTGTTCGGCTGCGTTAGTCGCTCTTGGTGAGATCGCTTCTGGTGCGAATCTGATGCGGTTGGCCAGGAGCGGAAACTTGGATGAGTTGTTCGTGGCGCCGTGCTTGTCGCTCATGGCGCAGACGTTTGCATCACGAGCGAAAGTTCGAATGCATCCTACAGCCAAAAGTGGTGGCTTCTTGCCCAATCAACTATATGGATTGGCTGCCGCGCCGTCACCTGATGCCGCCAGTCCGCGATATCTTTGAGTCTATCTGGTACGGGACGACTCCCCTTTCGATTGTGCCCACGTCAAGTGGATGCCCAATCGGCGGTAGTGCGCGGTGACGACAATCCTTGCGTTCGCAGGCTCTGCATCCCGGGCCGATAGGGTCGATCGCATCAGCGTCGTCCAGATCCAAGCCCATTGAGTAGACTGTCGCGCCTGCATAGGCAATTTCGCAACCGAGCCCGACTGCAACCGCGCGCGGACGGTTGAGAAAGGACCCCGCGGAGAGGCTCACGGTCCGAGCTACACAAAGATACTTCGTCCCATCGGGTGTTGCAGCCAGCTGGACCAAGATGCGGCCAGGATGCGAGAACGATTGGTGCACGTTCCACAGGGGGCAGGGGCCTCCGAATCGGGCGAACTGGAAGCGAGTGGCGCTGCTGCGTTTCAGGACGTTTCCAGCGATGTCGATCTTCAGGAAGTAGAACGGAATTCCGGGCGAGTCCCGCCGTTGAAGCGTGCTCAAGCGATGGCAGACTTGTTCAAAGCTCGTACCGAAGCGTCGTTGAAGGCGTTCTATGTCGTACCGAACTTCGCGCGCGGTAGCGAGGAATGGTCCGTACGGCATCACCAGCGCACCGGCAAAGTAGTTGGCGAGCGCGACGCGCGCCAGCGATTTGGCCTCCTCATTGCTCAGTCGCGCCTGTTTGACCTGGCGCTCGATGCTGCCCTGCTGCTCAAGGAGGCCGATGACGTGAGCAATCCAGAACAGCTGGCTTTCCAACGGAGCATCCTGCGACAGAAAGAGCGTCTTGGCGTTGTTATCGAGCCGCCAGATTATCCCCTTGCCGAAATCCTCCGGAGCTCGCTCTGTTCGGATTCCATACACGTCACGCAAATACCTGATGAAATCTTCGCTGCGATTCTCCGGATGGAAGTTTCTTACTTCAGCAAGTCTTTCCGCGGCGCGGTCAATCGCATCAAAATAGTTTCGCTTGGATTGCACCCAATCCCGAACCTCATCGTAGGGAAAGCGGCTCGCAGCACCCACATCGCTCTGAGCGACGCGCGATTGCAGGGAGCGATGCTCCTCTTCGAGCGCAAGATAGCCGCGATAAAGATGGAGAAAGCGCTGCGCGATGTCGGGGGCGACCCTTACCGCCGCGCTCGCCTCGTCTGCCGCGATTGCGGACCCAAACAGTGGGTCGCTGGCGCTTTCCCGCAGTTCGCTTGCGAGCCGCAAATCGTCGTCGGCCGCGAAGTAATTCGTTTCTATGTCCAGTAACCGACTGAGCCCCATAAGCAGCTTGCGTGTGATTGGCCTCTGGTCTCCCTCCATTTGGCTTAGATAGCCGGCCGAAATCCTAAGAGCATCTGCGAGCTCCGCTTGTGTCATTCCGCGTTGCTCGCGCAGCCGCCGCAGCCGGTCGCCGGCAAATATCTTGTGATGCTTCACTTTGCAAACTTTACAAAGAGCGCGATGATGTCAGCAGTTATACGCAATTCCTTGCTCCTCCCACGGCGCCAGTTTTGCTAACTTTGCATACATTGGACCGGGGTGCAAAGGCTGCTGGTTCGCCGACCAGAGGCCGGTCAGCCGCCTTACGCGTGGGTGGGTCAGGATGACCTCCAGGTCGGTCGGCGAGGGCGCACGCCGGCAATACGCTCAACCAAGGCTCGTTCTGTGAAGAGAGCGTCTCTCGGATCGCAGGTCGAGCCCGATCGCGAGGGCACAGGTTATCGTGACTACTTTGGCTGAACTCGAAGAGCGGCGCGCCGGCGCCAGGCTGGGCGGCGGAGAAAAGCGCATCGAGGCGCAGCACGCCCGCGGGAAATTGACCGCCCGCGAGCGGATCGAGCTCCTGCTGGACAAGGGCTCGTTCGAGGAATTCGACATGTTCGTCGAGCACCGCTCGATCGAGTTCGGCATGGAGAAGACCAAGATCCCCGGCGACGGCGTCGTCACCGGCTGGGGTACCGTCAACGGCCGCAAGACGTTCGTGTTTGCCAAGGACTTTACGGTTTTCGGCGGCTCGCTGTCGGAAACCCACGCGCTGAAAATCACAAAACTTCAGGACATGGCGATGAAGGCGAGGGCGCCGATCATCGGCCTCTATGACGCTGGTGGCGCGCGCATCCAGGAAGGCGTCGCCGCGCTCGCGGGCTATTCCTATGTGTTCCGCCGCAACGTGCAGGCCTCGGGCGTGATCCCGCAGATCTCTGTCATCATGGGCCCCTGCGCCGGCGGCGACGTCTATTCGCCTGCGATGACCGACTTCATTTTCATGGTGAAGAACACCAGCTACATGTTCGTCACCGGCCCCGACGTGGTGAAGACCGTCACCAACGAGGTGGTGACGGCCGAGGAGCTCGGCGGCGCCTCGGTGCACGCGACGCGCTCCTCGATCGCCGACGGCGCATTCGAGAACGACGTCGATGCGCTGCTGCAGATGCGCCGGCTGATCGACTTCCTGCCGTCGAACAACACCGACGGCGTGCCGGAATGGCCGAGCTTCGACGACATCGGCCGGGTCGACATGTCGCTCGACACGCTGATCCCCGACAATCCGAACAAGCCCTACGACATGAAGGAGCTGATCCTGAAGGTTGTCGACGAGGGCGACTTCTTCGAGATCTCGGAGACCTTCGCCAGGAACATCGTCACCGGTTTCGGCCGTATCGCCGGCCGCACCGTCGGCTTCGTCGCCAACCAGCCGATGGTGCTGGCGGGCGTGCTCGACTCGGATGCCTCACGCAAGGCCGCGCGCTTCGTGCGGTTCTGCGATGCCTTCAACATCCCGATCGTCACCTTCGTTGACGTGCCGGGCTTCCTGCCGGGCACCGCGCAGGAATATGGCGGCCTGATCAAGCACGGCGCCAAGCTGCTGTTCGCCTATTCGCAGTGCACGGTGCCGCTCGTCACCATCATCACCCGCAAGGCCTATGGCGGCGCCTTCGACGTGATGGCGTCGAAGGAGATCGGCGCCGACATGAACTACGCCTGGCCGACCGCCCAGATCGCCGTGATGGGCGCCAAGGGCGCGGTGGAGATCATCTTCCGCAGTGACATCGGTGACCCCGACAAGATCGCTGCGCGGACGAAGGAATACGAAGACCGCTTCCTGTCCCCCTTCATCGCCGCCGAACGCGGCTACATCGACGATGTCATCATGCCGCATTCGACCAGGCGGCGGATCGCGCGGGCGCTCGCGATGCTCAGGGATAAGAAGGTCGAGATCCCCGCGAAGAAGCACGACAATCTGCCGTTGTGAGGAACATGTTCAAACGAATCCTGATCGCCAACCGCGGCGAGATCGCCTGCCGGGTCATCAAGACTGCGCGCCGTATGGGGATTGAGACGGTTGCCGTCTACTCCGAGGCCGACCGCGACGCGCTGCATGTCGAGATGGCCGATGAGGCCGTGTTGATCGGCCCGCCCGCCGCGGCCGAGAGCTATCTGTTGATCGACAGGATCGTCGAGGCCTGCCGCAAGACCGGCGCGGAGGCCGTGCATCCCGGCTACGGCTTCCTGTCCGAGCGCGAAGCATTTCCGCGCGCGCTTGAGGCCGCCGGCATCGTCTTCATCGGCCCGAACCCCGGCGCCATCGCCGCGATGGGCGACAAGATCGAATCCAAGAAGGCCGCCGCGAAGGCCAAGGTCTCGACCGTGCCGGGCCATCTCGGCGTCATCGAGGACGACAAGCACGCGGTCCAGATCGCCGATGAAATCGGTTACCCCGTGATGATCAAGGCCTCCGCCGGCGGCGGTGGCAAGGGCATGCGCATCGCGCATTCCAAGGCGGAGGTCGCCGAAGGCTTCAACCTCGCCAAGGCCGAGGCGAAGTCGTCGTTTGGCGACGACCGCGTCTTCATCGAGAAATTCATCGTCGATCCCCGGCACATCGAGATCCAGGTGCTCGGCGACAAGCATGGCAACGTGATCTATCTCGGCGAGCGCGAGTGCTCGATCCAGCGCCGCAACCAGAAGGTCATCGAGGAGGCGCCGTCGCCGCTGCTCGACGAGCAGACCCGCCGCAAGATGGGCGAGCAGGCGGTCGCGCTGGCCAAGGCGGTGAACTACGATTCGGCGGGCACCGTCGAATTCGTCGCCGGCCAGGACAAGAGCTTCTACTTCCTGGAGATGAACACCCGCCTGCAGGTCGAGCATCCCGTCACCGAGCTGATCACCGGCGTCGACCTCGTCGAGCAGATGATCCGCGTCGCCGCCGGCGAGAAGCTCGCGATCGCGCAGAAGGACGTCACGCTGACCGGCTGGGCGGTGGAATCCCGCGTCTATGCCGAGGATCCGTTCCGCAACTTCCTGCCCTCGATCGGCCGCCTGGTGAAATACCGTCCGCCGGCCGAGGCCAGCCATGACGGCATCACCATCCGCAACGACACCGGCGTGCAGGAGGGCGGCGAGATCTCGATCCACTACGATCCGATGATCGCCAAGCTCGTCACCCACGCCTCGTCGCGCGCCGCGGCGATCGAGGCGCAGGCGACCGCGCTCGACGCCTTCTATGTCGACGGCATCAGGCACAACATTCCGTTCCTGTCGGCGCTGATGAACCATCCGCGCTGGCGCGAGGGCCGGCTCTCGACCGGCTTCATCGCCGAAGAATTCCCGAAAGGGTTTTCCGCGCGTGCGCCCGAGGGCGAGATCGCGCGGCGGCTGGCGGCAGTCGGCGCCGCCATCGATCATGTGCTGGGCGAGCGTAAGCGGCAGATCTCGGGCCAGATGGGCGGCCGCGTCGTGATGCGCGAGCGCCGCCGCGCGGTCTGGCTCGACCGTGCCGAGATCGCGCTCGATGTCGCGCGCGAGGCGGACGCCATCGCGGTGCGCTTCATCGGCACCGACGGATTGCCCGGCAATCCGCACAATCTGGTGTCGGGCTGGGTGCCGGGCGAGCCGGTCTGGCAGGGCACCATCGACGGCAATTTTGTCGCCGTGCAGGTGCGGGCGATCAACAACGGCTTCCGCCTCGCACATCAGGGCTTTGAGGTCCCGGTCTATGTCTTCACCGAGACCGAGGCGACTTCGGCGCAGCTGATGCCGGTGGTCTCGGCCGCTGACACCGGCAAGAAGTTGCTGTGCCCGATGCCTGGTCTTGTGGTGTCGATCGCGGTGACCGAGGGGCAGGAGGTCAAGGCCGGCGAGACGCTCGCGGTGGTCGAAGCCATGAAGATGCAGAACGTGCTGCGCGCCGAGCGCGACGGCACGGTGAAGAAGATCCACGCCGCCGCCGGCGCCACGCTCGCGGTCGATGCGCTGATCCTGGAGTTCGCTTAGAGCCGTTGGAGCATCAGCAAACGTGGCGGATGAAGGAGGCGCTCGTGTTTCCCGATGAGTGGAAGAAGATTGCAGAAAAGGAACTAAAGGGCGATCCCGCTGCGCTCGTGCGCGAGACGCCTGAGAAGATTGCGGTCAAGCCCGTCTATACCGCGTCAGATCTGGCTGGCATCACCCATCTGGACTCGTTACCCGGAATGTGGCCGTTCGTTCGTGGACCGCGTGCGACGATGTATAGCGGCCGGCCGTGGACAATTCGGCAATATGCGGGATTTTCCACTGCGGAAGCGTCGAACGCATTCTATCGCAGTGCGCTCGCCTCGGGACAAAAGGGATTGTCGGTGGCGTTCGATTTGGCCACACACCGCGGCTATGACTCCGATCATCCCCGTGTCGTCGGTGACGTCGGCAAGGCTGGGGTCGCTATCGATTCAGTCGAGGACATGAAGATCCTCTTCGATGGCATCCCTCTCGGGGAGATCTCCGTCTCGATGACCATGAACGGCGCGGTGATTCCGATTCTGGCGACCTTCATCGTCGCGGCTGAAGAGCAGGGCGTTCAACGCGAGGCGTTGTCCGGAACGATCCAGAACGACATTCTCAAAGAGTTCATGGTTCGAAACACCTATATCTATCCCCCGCAACCATCGATGCGCATCATCGCGGACATCATCGCCTACACGGCGCGTTACATGCCGCAGTTCAATTCGATCTCGATCTCGGGTTACCACATGCAGGAAGCCGGGGCGACGCTGGTCCAGGAGCTTGCCTTCACACTCGCCGACGGGCGCGAATACGTTCGCTCGGCGCTTGCCAAAGGGCTCAACATCGACGATTTCGCCGGGCGGCTGTCGTTCTTTTTCGCGATCGGGATGAATTTATTCATGGAGGCCGCTAAGCTGCGAGCCGCCCGACTGATCTGGTCGCGCGTGATGGCGGAGTTCCAGCCCAAGAAGCAATCCTCCTTGATGCTGCGTACACACTGTCAGACTTCCGGAGTGTCCCTTCAGGAGCAAGATCCGTACAACAACATCGTACGCACAGCCTACGAAGCGTTGGCTGCGGTGCTGGGCGGCACCCAATCCCTGCATACCAACTCGTTCGACGAAGCGATTGCGCTGCCAACCGAATTTTCGGCGCGGATCGCTCGCAATACCCAGCTGATACTGCAGCATGAAACCGGAATCACCGATGTCGTCGACCCACTCGCCGGCTCTTATTATGTGGAGCGCCTCACCGATGAGCTCGCGCGCGAGGCATGGCAGCTCATGGAAGAGGTCGAGAAAATGGGAGGGATGGCCCGAGCAATTGCGACCGGGTGGCCCAAGCGTTTGATCGAAGAATCGGCCACGCGAAAACAGGCCGCCGTCGACCGCGGAGATCAGGTGATCGTCGGCGTCAATCGCTTCCGTCTCGATCATGAAGAACCGATCGATATTTTGGAGATCGACAATTCATCCGTCCGCGCTTCTCAGATCAGGCGTCTCGCCAAGACCAAGGAGATGCGGGCGACTGAGAGAGTTCGTGCAGCGCTGGCGGCGATGGCTCAGGTGGCCCGAACGGGCGAGGGAAACCTACTCGAGGCGGCGGTCGAAGCCGCCAGGTCGCGCGCCACTGTCGGTGAGATGTCGGACGCAATGCGAGAGGCTTTCGGCGTCCATGAAGCGATCCCGGCAGTTGTCTCGGACGTTTACGGTCAGGCTTATGCAGGTGATCCCGAGTTCACCAACCTCGTATCCCGGGTCGCCGAAACCTCGCGGGCCATCGGCATGCGCCCGAAGATCATGATCGCCAAGCTAGGCCAGGACGGGCATGATCGAGGCGCGAAAGTCATCGCGTCGGCGTTCGGCGATGTCGGTTTCGATATCATCGCCGGTCCGTTGTTTCAGACGCCTTCCGAAGCGGCTGTGATGGCGGTTCGCGAAGGTGTGCATGTGCTCGGCGTTTCGTCGCTCGCAGCCGGTCACAAGACGCTCGTCCCGCAGGTTGTGGAGGAACTTGCGGCGATTGGGGGAGGCAACGTCATTGTCGTTTGCGGCGGAGTTGTGCCGCGGCAGGATTACGATGAGCTATTCCGCAACGGCGTTGCCGCTGTTTTCGGGCCAGGTACCAACGTGCTCGAGGCGGCCAGGACGGTTCTCGACCTCATCGAGGGTAAGCGAAGCAACCGTCTTTGACCGAGGGGAGTTCGATGAATGGGCTTGTCCCTACTCGATCGATTGAATCTCGGCGCGATGCGCGGTGAGGGACGGGCTTCACGTCGCGAGCTTCGCTCGTAGAAAGTCCCGCAGGCAGGTCGCTACCGTTCGAACCGGGGCCGATCGCTTCAGGTCCGTATGAAAGACGAGCCATACTTCGCGTTGTGCGATCTTCTCCCGCCGGGCCCGTGCGAGGACCGGATCTCCGGCGGCGATAAAGTCGGGCAGTGCGGCGACCCCTCCGCCGGCATGAACAAGCGCAACCTGAAGCTCGAGGGTACTCGACCGGAGCGCCAGCGGCTTATCGCCAGCAACGCGGCGGAGGGCGGCTTGCTGGGCAGCGCCTTCCAGGACTTCGTCATAGCCGATGAACGTCCAGTCCGAAGCGCTGGTGGTCTCCAGATAAGCCCGGCTCCCGTACAAATGGAATGTTACCGCACCGACCTTCGAAGCCGTGAGGTCGCCTTCGATCGGGCGGCTGAAACGTACAGCAATATCAGCTTCGCGCTGGTTGAGTGACGAGTAGCGCGTCTCGGCCAAGACTCGGATTGTAAGCCTGGGGTGCGACCGGCGCAGGTCGACAATCGGCTCCGCCAGCATTGTGGCCGCGAGTACCGGTGTTGCGCTGATGGTGACTTCCCCGGAGACCTCTGCTCGTTCGCCGGAGGCCGTTCGCTCAATCGCTTGGGCCTGTGCATCCATCGGCCCGACGAGACTAGCGACGCGCTTGCCCGCCGCGGTCAGCAATAGTTGCCGCCCACGACGGTCCACCAGTCGCAGCCCAAGCTCCTGCTCCAGCGCCGCGATACGGCGCGCAATGGTCGCATGCTCGACCGCGAGCAGACGTGCCGCGGCGGAGAGCGTGCCGCTGCGCGCTAGGGCGGCGAATGACTTCAGGTTTTCCCAGTCGGCCATTGTGCAAAAATTCACATCGACTGCGAAGTTCTAGCGAATTCACAGCGAAAAACCAGCCCACCAATATGAGGGGGACAGAGCACAATTTGGGAGGCCGCGGATCATGCTCGATCTCTATTACTGGACCACGCCAAACGGCCACAAGGTGACGATCTTCCTCGAGGAGAGCGGCCTGCCGTATCGCGTCATTCCGGTCAACATCTCGACAGGTGAGCAATTCTCGCCCGAGTTTCTCAAGATCGCGCCGAACAACCGCATTCCCGCACTGCTCGATCGTGAGCCCGCTGGAGGCGGAGAGCCGATCTCGCTTTTCGAGTCTGGGGCCATCCTACTCTACCTCGCCGAGAAGATCGGGCAGTTCGTTCCGGGCAATGCCCGAGCTCGTGCGGACGTACTGCAATGGCTGTTCTGGCAGATGGGGGGTCTCGGACCCATGGCCGGGCAAAACCATCATTTCGTTCAGTATGCACCGGAGCGCATCCCATACGCCGTGGCGCGCTACGTGAATGAGACCAATAGGCTCTATGGCGTACTCGACAGGAGGCTTGCAGACCGCGAGTACATCGCCGGCGCCGACTACACGATCGCCGATATGGCGTCCTACCCCTGGATCGTGCCGCACCAGCGGCAACAGCAGAACCTGGATGATTTCCCTCATCTGAAGCGCTGGTTCCGTGCCGTGCAGGAGCGGCCCGCCACGTTAAGGGCCTACGAGCTTGCCCAAACGATCAACACCCAACCGACAGTGACCGAGAACGCGAAATCCGTGCTGTTCGGACAAACGGCATCGCGCGATCGAGGTCGGATCTGAGTCGGCAACATGATCGCGCTGCTGGTCATCTTAAGCCAAATCATGCCCGTCATTCGAGTCCGCATCCAAACATTGTTTCACAAAGCGAGGAAAAAACATGACTGTCACACATCCTGTTGAAGCGGCTCCCGCGCCGGAGCGGCGATCGATCGACTACAGCAAGGTCCCGTACCAGCTGCCGCAGCCCATGGGTATGCTCGCCGACACTCTCGTTGCTTCGGCGCTCGACCTAAATGGGGACGAGCGCCTGTGGGTGCCGCAGGCGAAAGATGTCTCATTCAAGCCGCTGCTGCTCAACGTCAGCCAGGGCTATTTCATCAACCTGATCCGGGTGCGCGCCTCGGGCGTCGTGTCCCGCCATCGGCACGCCGGTCCGGTTCATGCTTTTACGCTCCGCGGCAAGTGGCACTATCTGGAGCACGATTGGATTGCATCTGCCGGTGACTACTCCTTCGAGCCTCCCGGTGAGACACACACCCTCGTCGTGCCTGAAGACGTGGCGGAAATGGTGACGTTGTTTCACGTCACCAGCGGCTACACTTATGTTGATCCTCATGGCGTGGCGCTCGGTTACGAAGATTCCTTCACCAAGCTTGAACAAGTAAGCCGGCACTACAAGAAAGTTGGAATCAGCGAGGAGTACATCAGGAGGATGGTCCGATGACGACGCGCGCAACAGTTAACGTCGATGGAATTCCGATCAGCTACCTGGCGGCTGGCAATAACGGCCCGTTGGTGCTGATGCTTCACGGTACGTATTGGAGCCGCGTCTGGCAGCCTGTGCTCGACGATGTCGCCGCGGTCGGGCTGCGTCCAGTCGCCGTCGACTTCCCGGGCTTTGGACGATCCGGAGGTGCACTCGAAGGAGCGGATGCATCGGTTCCACGGTTGGCCGCCTGGATTCCTCGCTTCCTTGGCGCGCTCGGTCACACGGGATCGGTCATGGTCGCAGGTCACGATATCGGAGGCGGCGTCGCACAGTGTCTGCTGGTCAACGGCGCTGTTGAGGTCTCACGCCTGGCGCTGGTGAATGCCGTGATGTACGATTCCTGGCCGGCGCCGACGGTCGCTCGCTTCCGCGATCCGGCGGTGGCCGCTGCAACCTCGACTGAGGATGTCGTGGCGGCGCGCCGGGAGGCCGTTGCCAAGGCGCTTGCGCGGCCGGCGAGCGAGGCTGAGATGGCGGAATATCTGCAACCCTGGGCCGATCCGCGTGTCGCGCGGTCGTGGTTGGCGCTCGCGGGCGCGGCCGACCATCGTTACACGAGCGAGCTCCTACCTGAGCTCGCTCGCTCGAACGCGCCCAAGCTGCTGGTCTGGGGCGAAGATGACCAGTTCCAGACGATTGACTATGCCGAGAGGTTCGTCCGCGAGATTCCGGCAAGCAGGCTGGTTCGGGTCAAGGCGGCCGGCCACATCCCGATGGAAAACGACCCGCAAGCGGTGGCTCGCGCCCTTGCCGAGTTCTTTGGCAAGGCTTGAGGGTTCGCGGCGCGGCGGTTGCCGAAAGTTAGGGCGCCGCCGCGTCGAGCATCTGTGTCGTCGTCCAAGGCGATGTTTGGCATACACTTGCGCCTCTCAGGGAGGCGTCAGCAAGCAGCGCGAAGGATAGCCATGACATCGGCTACCGTTTCAATCGGGCGCAAGTTCGCTTTGACAAACGCATTGTTCAGGCTTGTCTCCGCAACCCGAGGCAGGGTGCCTTCATCTACGCCGAGTTGCGATAACCGTGTCGGGAGCCGAAGCGATTCGATGAAACAGCGGACCGCATCCGCAGCTGAGTTGCCCGGTACGCCAAAAATCACCGAGAGCTCGGCCTGCTGTGCGGAAGATACCGGTGCATTAAAGGCAAGGACGGCGGGCAGCAGCACGCAGGACGTCATGCCATGCGGGACGCCGGCGATCGCTCCCAACTGATGTCCAAGTCCGTGACTGGCGCCGTAGCGAACCCGGCCGATGCTGGAACCCGCGAGCCAAGTGCCAAGCTGGCAACGATGACGGGCCTCGACGTCGGCGGGATCGCTGTGCGCTGCACTCAGACCTTCGCGCAACAGCGCTAGTCCGCGCATGGCGAGGGCGTCGGTAAACGGGTTGCCGTCTCGCGAAAGGACGGTCTCAATTCCATGATCAATGGAGCGTATCCCGGTCGACAGCCAGAGATCGAGAGGGGTCTGCGCGCCGAGCCATGGATCGTAAACAATCATGTCCGGCGCCAGGCTATCGGACATGAAGATGTGCTTTAGCCCGGTTTCGACGTCAGTCGCGCCGGCGATGATTCCGAATTCAGCCGCCGAAAGCGTGGTCGGTACAGCG